>NZ_JBSXON010000068.1:0-11011 GCF_056859475.1 Halopseudomonas sp. L-58 | reverse complement strand
TGGCGACAGTGAACAAGGATTCCTGAGTGATATCGGCGCCACGCATGGAAATCGGGGTTCCCGGCAGATTGGAGCCGATATCGTAAACCTTACACGGCAAAGTCAGACAGACCGTAGGCGAATTTCAACAGGCTGCTAGTCTTCCGTCTTGGCCGCCTTGGCCTTGGCAGCGCGCTGCTTGCGCACTTCCTTCGGGTCCGCAATCAGCGGACGATATATTTCCACCCTCTCTCCTGACTGCAGCACCCGCTCTGCAGGTTTGGGGACGGCCTTGCCGAAAATACCCAGCGGGGCACTTTCCAGATCCAGCTCGGGGAAGTGCTGATCCATGCCGGACAGACGCACGGCGTCCAGCATGCTGGTGCCCTCGGGCACATTAAGCGTCACAATCTTCTGCTTGTGGGGCAGCGCATAGGCCACCTCCACCACCATGGTCTTCTCAGCCACCCCAGGTCTCCTTGGCCCGCTGACAGAAGGCGTCCACCATTGCATTGGCTGCCTGATTGAACAACGGCCCCAGCGTCGCCTTGACCAGGGCGCCGGCGTACTCGAAATGCAGATCCAGAGTGATCTTACACGCCGAATCACCAAGCGCCTTGAACTCCCAGGCACCACGAAAATCGCTGAACGGGCCATCCACCAGACGCAGCGTAATGCGCTCGCCCGGCACCAACGCATTTCGGGTAGTAAAGGCCTGGCTCATGCCGGCCTTGGCAATGTCCAGACGGGCACACATCTCGGTGTCAGTCTCACTGAGAACCGTCGCACCGGAGCACCAGGGCAGAAACTCCGGATAACATTCAACCCGGTTAACCAGGTTGTACAAATGGCTGGCCGGATACGGCAACAAAGCCGAGCGCTGAATGTGGGTCATGCAATCTTCACTTGGTCAGTTCGGTGACGAGGATAATCAGAATCCCCGCAGGGGCTACATAGCGTAACAGCGAATAGATGAGCGGGAACAGGCGGCGATACTTCAACGCCAGCTCATCGCGGAATACATCGCGGTCCAGCACCCAGCCTGCGAACAGCACAAACAGAAGACCACCCAGAGGCAGCATGATGCGGCTGGTCAGATAATCAATCGATTCAAAGAACGTCATGCCGCCCTCACTGGTCCAGCGGAACAGGTGCCAACCGTCAGCATCGGACACAAAGAACCGCGCATCCGCCAGCACGTTGAACGACAGCACCGTACCCAGGCCAACTACCCAGCAGAGCAGCGCAATCACCGAGGTCACCCACACACGACTGCGACCACTGCGCTCAACCCAAAACGCCACTGCCGGCTCGAGCATGGAAATCGCCGAACTCCAGGCCGCTACAGTTACCAGCACAAAGAACACAACACCAAACAGGTTACCGCCGGCAATATTGCCAAAGGCGATTGGCAGCGTGACAAACATCAGGCCCGGCCCTTCATTGGGCTGCAGCCCGGCGGCAAACACTACCGGAAACAGGGCCATTCCCGCGGTTAGTGCTACGACCGTATCCAGCAGACCAACCGTCAGCACTGTCGATCCAATGGACGCCTTGCGCGGCATATAGGCGCCGAACACCATGATCGAGCCGACACCCACGCTCAGGGTAAAGAATGCGTGCCCCATGGCGGCCAGAATACCGTCAGGCACCTTGGCCAAATCAAACTCGAACAGAAAGCGCACACCCTCCATGAAATGACCCGTGGTAAGGCTGTACCCCAGAAGCGCCACCAGCAGTACAAACAGCATCGGCATCAGAATCCGCAGCGTGCGCTCAAGGCCCGCCACCACACCCCGGGCAATCACCCAACCGGTGAGCAGCATAAATAGCGTATGCCACACCGTCAGCCGAACCGGGTCGCTAACCAGGCTGCCGAAACGCTGCCCCCCACCGTCACCGTCAATGCCGGCAAACTCACCGCGCACCATGCCAACGATATAATCGAGCGCCCAGCCAGCCACCACGCTGTAAAAGGACAAGATCAGCAGCGCACCAGTCATCCCCATCACCGCAGCCCAGGACCAGGCGGACGAAGCGTTCGAGTATCGGGAAAGCGTCTTCAGCGTATTGACCGGGCTCTGTCTGCCGCGCCGTCCCAGCAGGGTCTCGGCCAGCATCACCGGCAAACCGATCAGACAGATGCAGATCAGATAGACCAGAACAAAGGCGCCACCGCCATATACACCAGTCATGTAAGGGAACTTCCAGATGTTGCCGAGGCCTACGGCAGATCCGGTTGCCGCAAGAATGAAGACCCAGCGGCTTGCCCAGATCCCGTGAATGGAGACAGCGTCTTTGCTCATAAAGAGTCCCGGAGTACCCAAAAAAAGGAACGCATTGTCCAGATTTTAACCAATCACCACAAGGTCAAATCGCCGCAGGCATGAAAGCCCTCCACCCGCAAAATCCGCCGATACAGCATAGGAAACTACAGGTATACTGACGCGCCTATGAGCAAGCAAAAGAAATCCCCGGCCAACAGCGGCACCATTGCGCTGAACAAAAAGGCCAAACACGACTATTTCATCGAGCAGCGCTTCGAAGCCGGCATCGCACTGACCGGCTGGGAAGTAAAGAGCCTGCGCGAGGGTAAGGTGCAGCTGGTCGACAGCTACATCCTGCTCAAGAACAACGAAGCCTTTCTGCTGGGCGCCCACATCACGCCGCTGAAGACCGCCAGTACGCACGTCATCGCCGACCCGACCCGCACCCGCAAACTGCTGCTGCACGCACGCGAACTCGACAAGCTGGTCAATGGCGTACAGGCCAAGGGCTTCGCCTGCGTCCCGCTCGCGCTGTACTGGAAGGGTCACCTGGTCAAATGCGAAATTGCCCTGGTACGCGGCAAAAAGGACTTCGACAAACGGCAGACAGAGAAAGAGCGCGACTGGGATCGCGAGAAGCAACGCGTCGTACGCGAGAACCATCGCTAATTTTTTTTTTGCTACCCGCTGAACTTTCCCGCAACCAGCCCGTCATACCCTTTGACAGGCTGGTCCGCTCCACCAGCCGGTTTATGGTTTAAAGCATGTAACGCCTATACCCTGACTCGTCAGGGTATTTTTTTGTCTGCCGTGGCGGCTCGGGGAAAACGAAATGCGTCAGGCCGCTTGACGATCACGCCCGCACACCGCGCAAACCGGGCAGAACCGCCCTGGCCTGCAAACGATAGCTATTACTCAGGGAACCTTTCGCGTACAATCGCATCTTAGTAACAGACCTGAAAGATTTGGGGCCGATTTGGATTCGACGACGGTTACAAAACTTGAGGGGCATGCCGAGCTGGTAGCAGAACTCGTAAATTCGCTGCTGCAAACTTATAGTTGCCAACGACGACAACTACGCACTAGCCGCTTAAGCCGGCTAGCAGCCTCTAGGGGATGCCTGTAAACCCGAAGATTTGGCTGTCAGATAGAACAGGATCGCCGCCAAGTTTGCTGTAGACGTAACGGCTAAAACTTATACAGCTCGCTCCAAGCACCCTGCCACTCGGGCGGCGCGGAGTTAACTAAGTAGAGATGGCTAAGCATGTAGAACCGATAGCGGCGGACTGGCGGACGGGGGTTCAAATCCCCCCGGCTCCACCAATTTGACAAGAAACCCGTCTAGAACGCGGGTTTCAGCGAAGGAAGGGTTTGGTAGATCGCACAAAGTCCATCTGGGACTTAAAAGAGGCGCTCCACCATGTCCAACTCACGCAAACAGCAACATCTTACCACCTCGCCCAACGGGGTGTTTCAGTATTACCTCACTTTGCCGGCACACCTGAGCAGCGAGCCACGCTTGCCCGCTCAGGTTCGCTGGACTCTCGGGCGCGACGCATCCCTCGCACGCACCCTCGCCCAACTGCTCGACGCCGAGCTCTCCCTGATCCTCAAACCAGGCGACACTCTGGTTACGCCAGAACTGGTACGCGAACGGCTCGAGCAGGCTAAAGCTTGGCTTAAACGCACACTGGATAACGCAGCCAACCCTTGGGGAGCTCTTCCCGAGCCCAGCCACCTCGGCAAGCAAGACCTGACTGCAGCCAAACAGAAACTGGCAGAAGCTAGCGCCAAACAGACCACCCTTTATAGCGTCAAGCCCGGCGGTGAACTGATTTTGTCGATTACACCCAGTGACGCCCTCCAGTCAGCACTGGGCCTTCGCTTTCACCGCCTTGACTGGCCCCTCGGCACATCAGAGCAAGAAAAAGCCCAAGACGCCGCCGTCTACGCATTCGCCGCTATAAGCCATCTGGAGCAGCACACCCCCGACGCCGCCTTGCAGCACCCCGCCACATTCAACGCGCTCGCGCTGCATGAGTACCTTCGTAATGCCAGACCAGACGGTGGCGCTCATGTTGCCGACATCCCGCCCGACCTGCCCGGCTCGCTCGCGGCATACCGCATTCACAGCACTCTCACATCACTGAGCTGGCCCAAGCCCCGCTATTCAGCTTTTGTCAGCCGACAGCTGGAGTCCGGGCTCTACACCCTTGAGCTCGCGTCATGCACACTCAAAGACAAGCACCCAATCCTGGCTAGCCGAGGATTTTCGCTCACCCTGCCGACCACCTCCGCGATCATAGCCACGCTCCTAAATGAGCGCTTGACCTCTGCCGTCGAGAGCACTCTTCAAATTCATCTGCGTCGCGCCCCAACAGACGCGTCACTGGAGCAAGCGAGGCAAGAGCTTGAAGCCCTGACCCGTGGTTTTCTGGGCAGCATGTTGGAGCAATCCCCACTACCAAGCCTACCCAACGCCAGACCACTGACTGACAGCAACCCAGCCCCAGTCGATCCAGCGAAACACGCCCTGGCAACAGCACTCGCAGCATTACTGCCAGAAGACCAGCGCAGCCAGCTTGAAGCGCTGATCAGCAACACCAAAGTCACCGTCATCGATAGCAAAGCGGAACAGCTCAACGGCATCACGTTCGGTGAGCTAGCGAAACGCTTCCAGCAGGCTCAGATCGACGAGGGTGCCTGGACACACGTTAAAACCACGCCACAGCGAATAGCGCGCCTCAAAATCATCGTCGAGCTCATCGGCGCACACCGCCGGCTGAAGACACTGCGCCGCACAGACTTCCTGACACTACGCCACCTACTACGGTTTCTGCCGTACGGCGCCCCTCAGCTTGCAGCTCGAGAGCGAATATCAATCAAGCAGCTCATTATCGAAAGGACAGCACCGGCGATCAATCCGCGTACAGCCAAATCGTACTTTGAGCTCGCCAAATCACTCATTCGGTACGCGCAAGACCAAGAGCTGATTGAGCACGACATCACCGCCAACCTGACATTCAAAACCCGCAACGCGCCCCCACCACGACGGCGTACCTATACCCACGAGATGCTAACCAAGCTAGTCAAAGGGCCAGTCCATACCGCCTCACAACTGCCCTCATGGCGCATGGACGAGTACAAGTTCTGGCTGCCACTGCTTGGCCTTTACACCGGAGCGCGCCTAGGGGAGCTTTGCCAATTGCAGCTGCGCGACGTTCGATGCAGCAACAACATCTGGCTGATCAATATCGACAACAGCGACGGCAAGCAAATCAAAAACACCCAGTCGATACGACAGGTTCCGCTGCACGAGGAGCTCATCAAATTGGGGTTTCTAGACTTCGTCAGCCAACAGAAGAAAAAAGCACCCCATACTGACGCCCCGCTCTTCGACTCACACCGGCAGTACTCCCAAGTACCCGTGAGCCACGTTGCCAGCAGATGGTTCGGCAGCTACGTGCAGCAGTGCGATCTTGCCCAGGAGAAGGCAACTTTTCACGGCCTGCGGCACACCTTCATCCAGCAATTTCGCATGCAACGTCTGGATATGCTAATCGCCAAAGCGCTTGTAGGGCACGTCGATACCAGCACGACCGGCGGCTATGGCGACATCTATCCGCTACACGTACTGAAGGAGGAAATCGACCAGCTCGACTTCAGCCTCGACCTAACGCACGTCTCCTACGCCCGGTACCAGTCCCTGCGGGCAGCGCAAGCCGGTAAGCAGATAGGTAGACCCGCCAAGTAACCCACCAAGCTGACTGGCCGCACAGCACACCATGCGTGCGGCCAATTTTTTTCAAAAAAATATTGTTACAGCACGAACAAATAAAAGACATGAAAGACAAGTGCGCCGCACCACGTCAAAGAATCTCAATAACCCCAAAAACAAATAACAATTCCAATAAAAACAACCAGAAAATTGACAAACGGTCAATTTTCAACCTGATACACAACAAAATAAAAACGAGATAAAGCGGTCGAATTAGCAAATTTTTATTATTTACCTCGAAAGAAACTAGCAATAGTATTGCGCCATATCGACACACAAGGGCACAGCATGACAGCGACAGTTTCAGCAAAAAAATTGGTACCGCTCCTCGAGGGGTTTGAGCTTCAGTACGACCCCAAGTACGAAAAGTTCTACCCGACACTGCTGAAACAACTGCTTCCAGTCACCCAGCTTCTGCAGCAACTGGACTCCTCGCCAACAGTTCAGTCGTACTTCGATGAGGTCTGCCAGCGGTTCATCGACGCAAATAACTACTCAGTAAAAGGCCGCAACATGCTTATCGCCCGCATGGGCAAGTTAAAAAAGGTGGTAAGCGACAACGACCCCAAGCGACGGATGGCCGAGCTTTCGCCACAGGACATTGCAAGAGTAAAACGCGCCCTGCCCAACGCGCTGGTGAAGCAAAAGCGCTCGAAAAGTCAGGGCGAAAGCATCCAGACTTACTACCAGCTGTTTAATCGAGTAATGGCAGAGGCATTCAACGATCACTTCATCTCGACCCAGCTAAAACTGAGCAACCCGAGAACAAAGAAAGCTGATAACACTAAACCGTTCAGCACTGACGAGATTTGCTCCCTATTGCAGGGCTGGCCTTATCAAACGCATACCGACAAACAGGCGCAAGCTCTCAAATTCGACGCCCAGTCGTTCAGGTTCTGGCTGCTTCCCCTTGGCCTTTTTACTGGGGGGCGGCTGAACGAGCTGTGCCAACTGAGGGCACACGATATACGTCCGGACGGACACGGCATTCACGTCATCAGCATTAACGATGATGGCTATAACAAGAGCCTCAAGAATGAGCAGTCACGGAGGGAAATCCCGATTTGCAGCGCCCTGACCGACATGGGGTTTCTGGAGTTTGTGCAAGAACGTCGAGATCAGGCCGGCAGCGCAGCGCTGCTGTTCGCGGAGCTATCATTTTCAAGCGAACACCTCTATTCCAGGGTTGCCAGCCGTTTTTTTTGCGGCAACGCGACCGGAAAGGGCTACATCGGCGCACATTGTGAGCGCGCCACAGAGGGCTCTCTCAATTTTAAAAGCTGTCGCCGAAGCTTCGCTCAACGGCTTCAGGCCTCGGGGGTAACCGACAGCCTAATCTCGCACCTGTTAGGGCACAGGAGCAGTGCCCATGAGGTAACACAGAGGCACTATCTGGATACCCCGCTAAGCGCATCTCTCAAGGCGGCGCTGGAGCAGGGCCTACAGTATGGCGTTCCGCTATCGCACTTGAAGTGGGCAAACTATAAGCCACTCATGGCGGCACAGCGCGGACGAAAAAAGCGCGGACGACAGCCAAAAGCAGCCTGAGGCGGATACCACACTTTGGCGCTCACATCCGGCCCGAGCCGGCTACCGAATTTGATGTCAAACAAAGCCAGGCAGCGCGCTGCCAGAGCGCGTACCCACGGTACGTGCTCATGCGCGCGAGTACGTGCGCACACACCATACCCGCGCTTCGGGTATGGGGGCGCAGTGGCGGCATGGTGTTGGCGAGGGCATCACGAACAACGGTGAGGTGAGGCCCAGCCAGTGCCATGCCGACATGATTTTTCGCTCCGACCAGGAGCGAAAAAACAAGCGCCCCTTCGCGAAGCGGCTGCTTTTGACATCAAAAAAATAACAATAACTATAAGGATGCCAACATGCTGAAGAGCACCGAAGAACGATACCGAAAACTGGCAAGAAACTTCTACAAAACGAGAATGCCAGGCACACAACTCTCAACAAGCGCGATATGCGAAGCATTGACGAGGTGTGCAGCAGACTACAGACCCGGCTACTTCAGAGTCCTGAAAAATGCACTGTCATTCGACGTTCGTGAACGTGGCTACCCAGCAGCAGCCAAGCGGATCGTGCTAACACCTAATCCAACCACCTTGCCTGGCAGCACCATCCCTCCTAAAGAGAAGCTTCACGCGGTTAAAGCCCTGAGCGAGGATGATATTGCCGCACTTCTGCATCACCTAGGAAAAACACGGCACTACGACGTTTTTGCTGCCGTTACGCTAGCTTGGCTGCTCGGCGTCCGACCCTGTGAAATGCACTCGATTCAGGTCTCTGGTGAGGGGTTCCATATTATTGGAGCAAAAAAGGACGATCAAGGCATCAGGGGTGCCGACCGAGATATAACGTTCCCAAACCAAACAGATTTTGAGCTTGCGGCTAAAGCAGTAGACCTGTATCGACACTCACACCGCAGCGCTGCGGCAATCAGGGATACTCTGCGAGAACAATGCAGGCAGCTTTGGCCCAGACGTAAAGTACAGCCAACGCTAAGAAGCTTACGACACCAAATGGGCTCCAACCTCAAAGCCTCTGGCATCGACCCCAGGCTCATGGCTTACATCATGGGGCATCGGTCTACGCGATCGATTGAGCGATATGGAGACAGGCGTACGGCAACAAAGCGCCGCTTCTCCTTACCGGAGGCAGCATCCAATGCAGACCTTTCGAAAGTTAGAATCTGCAGGAAAAGTAAACCAGCGTGGTATTCGGCAGAACCTGCGGCTAAGGGCGTAAGCCCCAAAAATACGCACCAACAGACTAAGCCTCGCACTGTTTAACCACAATCTGCACGGCGCCAGGGACTCGGCGCCAGCGCATAAAACAACATGCCACATGCTTCGCATACGGATTCCAAAAGCGGAAAGAAGCAACACCAAGCAACGCACAGGCCGGTAAAAATAAAAAATGCCGCCCCTTTCGAGACAGCCTTTTAGAACCCCTTCATTGCCCTTGGATTCGCGGCGGTGCTTTATAACCTACCGCAAATATGTGTCCAAGCGCCTACGGATTGATGGCACCAGAACTGATAGCCCGGGCCTACACCCAAGGAACGACCTCGTTGCGGATACTCTCCCCAAACTCATCTGCTCCAGTGAGGACTCAGCCCTGACGAACAGCTAAGAAACCCTTAGCAGTTGCCTTCTCGGCCAACTCGCCATCGTTATAGATGGCTTTCAGGTGCATCAGCACGTTTTCTGGCGCGGTGTCTAGATTCATGTTGGACTACGCCTGCTCCGGTAGACTGTGATGTCGGAAGGGCAAAAGGCAAGACCTGATCCCATCACTTATTTTATCCCATTGATATGCTATGTCAGGGGGCTCGTTCACAGAAACACCCCCACGGACGTGAGGAAGACTCGCCAGGCAAACGGAAAACAAGGCCTGAAACACCCCCACGGACGTGGGGAAGATTGTCGCAGTCTCCCAAGTGCAGGCGGGCTGATGGAAACACCCCCACGGACGTGGGGAAGATTCACCATTGCTGGTCTCATACTGCGTAATTGCATCGCACTTGACCACCCAATTGCGTTGCCGCTGACCAGTCAATTGCATTCGTGCTGACCACCGTTTGTATCCGACTTGACCTGTACACGCCGAAGAGGTGACCGGCAGAGAACGGCCAATAGCGGTCATCTGGTGTCTACAGAAACAGCGGCTATTCAATGAGCTGGTTCAGAGCACTACGATCTCTTCAGCGGACAACCAGCCTGCTTCAATGACTCTATCTTTCGCAATCTCTGGTTGAGAGCTGTAGACCACGATGGCCAAACTTTCCTCAGCACGACTGCAAGTGACATAGAGGAGCCTTCTTGTTCGTGATAGCGATGTGTCCTTACCCTCGCTCTCATTTTTCATGTCGTTCGCCGAAGCCGGTGTAACACCGAGCAACTTTTCATAGCTGAATAGAAAGCCGCCGGCCTCCTCGTCGCTCAGGATCACCATCACCCGGGGGAACTCTAGGCCTTTGACACCCTGGTGGGTACCGTAGGGCGAAAAGCCATTTGCATAGCCTGCAAAGGCCGCCATCTCTGAGTAACGACGCCCTAGGACAACCCGATAAGCATGGACTTCAAGTGCGCGACGATCGGACGTTTCCGGCGCTGGATCTGAAGTGGCACCTTGAACCATTGCCTCAACGAGTCGATCGGGCAACGCAAGCAAACCTGTACTCAGTAGGATTTGAGCCACCTCCTCAACCAAGGGATCGTTACCGTTAAGCATCTCGCAAAGTGATTGAGTCGCTACTCCAACAGATTCAAGTAGCTCGAATTGATTGTTGCCAGCTGTTTCCAAGTGCTTAGGATCAAGTAAAGGGGAGCGCAGTCGCACAGCCTCCATAAGCGTGAAATCATCCGAACGGGCTGCGGCAACGATTGGTGCGACCCCATCAAAGAACATCTTGAGGATGGGTAACGTACCGTCCAGCAACGCGGTATTCAGATGCTCAACAGCATAGAGTGGAGCGAACACGCCTTCTGCATATTCCGGCCCATCGTGACCGCCCATTCCGTTTGAACGTGACCGCCTGTTCCGGACTAACGTGACCGCTCATTCCGTTTTATCGTGACCGATTTTGGGTGATATCCCGGAATCACCGGTCACGATGCCGGAATCGTCGGTCACGTTCCCCCGGAATCACTGCCAACACACTGGAATTCTTCAACTTAATCGCGCATACCGCTTCTTTTTCCATGAGGAAGGGCGGATGCCGGCTGCGAGGATTTCCATGCGACAGATCACCGAGGTTTTGCGCCTCAAATACGAAGCCGGTCTCAGTCACGAGCGCATTGCCCGTGCCTGCGGACTCTCCAAGGGCGTGGTCGGCAAGTACGTCAGCCTGGCCCAGGTCCAGGGCGTTACCTGGCCACTGCCGAAGGACCTGGACGAGGTTCGGCTTTACGCGCTGCTGTTCCCGGCCAAGGCGCCACCGTCACGCTTTGCCGAGCCCGATTACTTCCAG
>NZ_JBSXON010000067.1:0-49046 GCF_056859475.1 Halopseudomonas sp. L-58 | reverse complement strand
CAGAGATCGATACGAACGAAATCACGCATCGGCTCACTCTCGTAAATCGCATCCTCAACGCCTTCATCAGCCAGGCCGTACCACTGCTGGAGGAAGTAGATTCGCAGGATCCGGTCTAGCGGAGTCGGTGGACGGTCACCCTTGCCGGCACCCTCTGGGTAATATGAGGGCCACAGGGCATCCAGCAGGCGCTGCCAGGACACCACTACATTCATCTCAGCCAGGAAGCGTTCCCGGCGGCTAACCTTTTTCTTGTTCTGATGCTCGGCTTGGGCGAAGTGATCTGCTTCATCGGGTGGCTTGGCTGAGGTAGTGGCAGTGTCTGGTGATTATACTCAGGGCTGCGTAATCAGGCAGAGGGCTGATTTGTGCAGCGTTTCCTTAGGCTTTTCGTATGGAGCTAAACCAAATATCCGTTCCGTCACTTGAAGATAGCCCTGTTCAGGGGATATCAAGAGGGTTAGTGTACTACGTCCATACGGGACGAAATGCTTGGCATAGTACATGGGTAACGCAGTATTACCCCGGGTGTATGCATTCGACATTAGAGTCAGCAAAGAACTACGCAGAAAAGCGAAGAACAAGAGGTACTGTTTTCTATATCAGACAACTGCCTTGCCTGATATTCCGAAGCCGCAAACAGACTATTTTGGTGACAGAAATTAACAATAGAAATCCTCTGTCTGGGTATTCCGTAAATGCAACAACAGAAGAAGTTGCTTATGGATATAAAAAAATTGAGGGTGCCTTAAATAATTATTTAAAAGTAGGCTCCCCCTTAAATGGAGTGGCAATGTCATTCTTACCCAATAGTCGTTTCTGGAATGTGAGACCTAGCCCTAGAGACTCTATCATAATCTTAGGTTCAACTGATCCGTCTATTCCCATAGAGAAGGTGAGTTCAGATAATCTGCATGCTTACAAGTCGTTCTCACATGGGGGTAATTACTATTTAGGTTGGTCATCAATCGAATCAGAGATAAAAAGACTGGCCGTTTTACAGCTCTACCGAATGGCCAAGCCTAACAAATCAAGCAAGAAGGACGCGCAAAAAGTGCGCGCCTCTTCTTGAGGCGTTATACAGACAATTTGTCGTTCAAAACTTATACAGATCACCTACTCACCTGACACCCGCCCCACCGGCTGGTGAATTCATCCACCTTAGCGCGCGGGTGCACCATGGCCGTTACGCTTCATCTTATTGCTGCACTCTGGGCGTTGCTCGCCGGGGGCTTTCAGTTGCTGACCCGCAAGGGGACGCGGTTGCATAGGGTTGTGGGCTGGTCGTGGATGACGGCGATGGTGATTGTGGCCGTGTCTTCGTTCTGGCTGACCGGCTTTATGGATGTGTTCCATGGTTACAGCCCTATCCATCTGCTGTCGGTCTGGGTGCTGGTGTGTGTGGCGGTGTCGGTGTACTCAGCCCGAGCCGGCCATATCAGGCGGCATCGCGCCTTTGCGGTCGGTGCCTTTATCGGCGTTATCGGAGCCGGGCTGGGTGCATTGGCGCCGGGGCGGCTGATTTATCAGTGGCTGGTCGGTTGATCTGTGAGCCTTCGCCGACTAGCGCCAGCTCACTGCGTTGGCGACAGGCTTTCCCTTGCGATGCAGGCGCGCAGGTCGTCGAGAGCGAGTGGTCTGGCGAACAGGTAGCCCTGGAAATGGTCGCAGCCGCAGGTGATCAGGCACTGCAGCTGCTCCTCGGTTTCAACGCCTTCTGCCAGCACGGTCATGCCGTAGTTCTGGCCGATGGCAATGATGTTCTGCACCATGGCCAGGGCGGTCTTGTCGTCGGTGACGTGATCGACAAAGCTTTTGTCGATCTTGACCTCGTGAAACGGCAGCGAGCGTAGGGTGCTCAGCGAGGAATAGCCGGTACCAAAGTCATCGAGTGACATCCGCACGCCGGCGTCCTTGGCGCGGGTCAGGATATGGTGGATCTGCTCGATGTCTTCAATCAGCAGATTTTCCGTGACTTCGATACATATCTGCTCAAAGCCCAGCAGGCTGCTGTCGATTCGTTCCAGCAGCTGATCGATAAAGCCGTTTTCCATCAACTGCCGGGCGGAGACGTTGATCGACAGGCTGAAGGTCTGGCCGGTTTGCTGTTGCAGCCCTGCGATGTCGGCCAGCGCCCGGTCAATGATGTGGTAACCAAGGGTGGTGATCAGCCCAGAGTGCTCGGCAATCGGGATGAAGGCGTCCGGCGGCACACTGCCCAGAACCGGGCTTTGCCAGCGTACCAGTGCTTCCACTCCATACATGCGGCCATGCTGGTCAGCCTGAGGCTGATAGACCAGGAAGATCTCGCCGCGGGTTTCGGCGCCACGCAGATGTTGTTCGATCCTGACCCGGTACAGGTATTGCTCTTCCAGATCGGTACGGAAGAAGCGCAGGGTGTTGCGCTCCTTCTTGGCCTCATACATGGCCACATCCGCCGCGCGCAGCAGCTCGTCGAGGGTGGTGCCATGCTCCGGGTAGCGCGCCACACCGATACTGCAGCCGGGGGAGAAGGTCATATTGGAGAAGGGAATATTGGCGCAAATGGCGTTAATTTGCCGGCCGACTCGCTCCTCGGCGGCGGTACTGTCGGCATGGGTGGCAATCAACAGCACAAACTCGTCACCGCCATGCCGCACCAGCAGGGTGTCTTCACGCAGGGCCTGCTCGAAGCGGCGTGCCAGCTCTACCAGGATCTGATCACCAATGCTGTGGCCGAAATGGTCGTTGATGCCCTTGAAGTGGTCGAGGTCGATGAACAGCTGTGAGAAGTTCTGTTTTCCTGTCTGCCACTGGTCAAAGGCCTCCAGCAGAAAGTTGCGATTGGGCAGGCCGGTCAGAGTGTCGTGATCGGCCTGATATTGCAGCTGCTGGCGGCGGTGCTGCTGCTCCCGGTCGATAAAGCGAAACAGGTAGAACATGCTGATCAGAAACGCCGCGGCCAACGCAATATAAAGCGTTGCAGTCTTGAGGAATTGATTGATCAGATAGCCTTCTTCAACTTCAGACAGCAGCCAGAATTCGTAGCGGGGGTTGTAGAGTGCGACGCCACGGACGTGCTCTCTGTCCGAATTGGTATCCCATCTGAAGGTGATGGTGGCCTGACGCTCTGAGGGATGCTCAGGTTCGCGCTGGCCCTGTTGAAGGGCCTGCATGAGCTGCCGATACTGCGTTTCCGGCAGGGGCTGGACGAAGAAGTCAGGGATCAGCTCCCCGTTAGTCGCGTACTGGATATAGCGATCACGGGTGCGAAGAATGGTGATGCGGTTATGTGGACCGAGGACGGCCGCATGGGCGAAATGACCGCTGTCCGCCTGGATTTTCAGTGCGCCGGTCATGATGCCCAGCAACTGCCCGTCAGTATCGCGAATGGCCTTTCTGGCCGGGATTACCAGTCTGGGAGCGTTGTAGGTTCGCCCGAGGACCATTTTGTCGCTTTCGATGGCGTATACGAAGGATTCTTTCGATTCGGGCTGTTGCAGCAGGTTTGGCGGGTCGGGCCTGACCAGATTGGAGGTTGTGTCCAGCACCTCGCCTGCGGTGGAAAACAGGGCAAAGCCGGCAAAGAATTCCGGATTGATGTTCATCAGCCGGTCCAGCTCGGATCGAATATCCGGGTTGCCTTCGCGCTGGCGCAGGAGGATGTCCTGACCAATCAGGGTGATGATGGTTTCCTGCTGCTCCAGCAGCGATGAAAAACTGCCGAACCACTGCTTGACCAGGCTGCGTTGGGAGGCCTCGGTCTGCGCAGTCAGATACTGCCAGTGGGTATACGTAAGGCCGGCCAGCGCAATGACCGCAGTAGCACACAGCAGCTTGTACAGTAGCCAGATATTGCGCCTGATAGACAGCGGTCTGAATCCGATTCAGCTTCTCTTTGTTGAGCGCGGTTTAACTCGATTACGACATAATAGTTCTGATAATCCAGTCAGGGAGCCAGCTAGCGTTCAGGCCGTGGATAACTTCAATACTAGTTGAGTTATCGGCAGAGCTCGCTTCAGGGTGGACAGTGATATACGCGCCTGTCGCTACATACAATGCCACATTTTTTTTATGGTCTTTACCGCTAAATGGCATTAGGCCATGTTGGCGTGCGACTGGCAATGGGGGCTGGTCGGGCTGGGGGAGAGGCGGGGTTGGCAGGCAGCCCGAATAGTCTCATTCGGGCGGGGGCGCGCGATCTGGTGGCTGACCGCGGTGCTGTCAGTTGGCGAACTTGTCTTTCATCAGATAGGCGAATGCGGTGTTGAAGGCGGGTTCCTGATAGGCCTTCAGCCCGGTTTCAGAGAACAGGACCGGAATGGGGTTGCGCTTGATCGACTCCTTGATATCGGTCGGTGACATGATCACCACGTCCAGATCGGCAATCAGCTCGATCGCGGCTTCCAGTTTGAAGCCCACGGCACCGCCGGCAAACTTGCCCTTCATCGGCCGCTGGCGGATAACGACCTTGTCGACCTTGTAGTCGTGCATCAGCTTGGCAAAAGTCTGCTGAAAATGGCGCAGCGCGCCGGTGCTGTTGCTATCGGTCAGGCTGATCCGGCGTGCGCGGAAATCAGGCAGCTGGAACAGCTCGTCATCGAGTGCCAGCAGGCAGACATTGGCATCGTTACTGTTGAGGTCAACACCACACACTTTCATAAAAAATCCAATCCCGTTCGTTCGGCGCAGTATAGCGCACGACAGGTTGCTCGCGTGTGTTCGCGCAGCAGTCCGGGAGTCAGCCCCGCAGATGTTTGTCGGGACGGGCCCTGCTATAGTGCCGGCCTCTCCCGGGGGCTGCCGGCGTTCTGCCGGGGCGCGCCCCTGCTGTTGCCCAGGATGTGATGTGATGAGCCATTTGGTAGTGATTTCGGCTATGCCGCTTGCCCTGTCGCTGCACGCTGTTGCTTGGCAGGTGGAGTTCAGCTGACATGCTTCAACCCGTGATTCAGCAGGAATCCACCGGCTGCGGGATTGCCTCGGCCGCCGTTTTGCTCGGCTGCAGCTATCCGCAGATGAAGGCCGTTGCCAATGCGATGGGCATTTATGCCGATGACAAGGCACTCTGGTCGGACACCCAATACGTGCGTCGATTGCTGGAAAACGGCGGCTTGCAGGTGTCGGCCACCGAGGAGCCTTTCGTTTCCTGGCAGGCGCTGCCTGATCTGGCGTTGCTGGCGATCAAATATCACTGGGACGGTGAGCGGCCGTTCTGGCATTGGGTGGTGTTTGAACGTTTTGCGGGCGCAATGCGGGTACTGGACTCGGCCAGCTATCTGCCCGCGAACGTGCGCACCGACTTCGAGGCCATGACGCCGCGCTGGTCGATCGCGGTCAGTAGGCCTGAGGCTGCGTCCTGATCGTTGCGCTGCTGTGACGGGGTTCTAACCTCTCGTCCCGGCTGCTTGTTCGCCCCCTTGGTATTGCTAGCCTGTGGCGGCGCACGCGATGCCGGCGGCTGTGCGCTTTCTGCCCGACTGTCTGCCGGTCTTACCTGCAACAGGGAGGTTGCCGTGTTCGTCTGGATACGCCGAGCGTTGCTCTTTTGCGCCTTGCTGCACCTGCCGGCGAGCGCCGACAGCGGTTTGATGCTTGCCGAGGTTTATCGTGGTGAAGGGGCGGTTGCGGACTACTGGGTCAGCGAGAAGCTCGACGGCGTTCGCGCGCGCTGGGACGGTCGGCAGTTGCTGAGTCGTGGCGGTTACCGCATCAATGCGCCGGCGGAGTTCACCCTCGGTTGGCCGGCACTGCCGATGGATGGTGAGTTGTGGCTCGGACGTGGGCGGTTTGATGAGGTCAGCGCACTGGCTCGCCGCCAGCAGGCGAGCGTCGCTGACTGGCAGGGGGTGCGCTTTATGGTGTTTGACCTGCCCGAGCACGGCGGTGACTTCAGCGCCCGGGTGCTGGCGATGCGCGAGCTGGCCGGTTTGCAGCTCGCTTCACTGCAGCCGGTGGCGCAGCAGCGGCTGGGAAGCGCCGACGAACTGGATGCGCTGCTTGAGCGTACGGTGGCTGGTGGCGGCGAGGGGTTGATGCTCCACCACGCCAGCGCGCGCTACCGCGCCGGGCGTCATCCGCTGTTGCTCAAATACAAGCCGTTCGAGGATGCCGAGGCACGTGTTGTCGGTTATACCGCTGGCCTCGGCAAATACCGGGGACAGGTGGGGGCGCTGCTGGTCGCTGATGGGGTCGGGCGGCGATTTCGGCTGGGCAGCGGCCTGAGTGATGCGCAGCGCCAGTCGCCACCGGCCATTGGTACGCTGGTGACCTATCGCTTTAATGGCCTGACCTCTGGCGGTCTGCCGCGTTTTGCCCGCTTTCTGCGGGTCAGGACGGATGCCGGGTTGAATGAGCCTGCCGCAACGCCCTGACCGGGTGTGATGCCGTGCGCACGTCAGTGCCGGTTATCGGGCGCATGCTCTTGCCGTGAACCCGACGCTGATAGCGCGGTCTATCCGACCACCGCCTCCGCCCCGGAGGTACTGGCTTCGTATTGCAAAAGGTGTGTCGTATTGAACGGACGTGTTCTGTTTCTGGGTCTGATTATGCTGGCGCTGGCCGGTTGCAGTCATCTGGGCGGCGGCAAGCTCGGAGGCGCGGCCGAGACCGGGCAGGCGTCTTATTACGCGGACAAGTTCGAGCAGCGCAAGACCGCCAATGGCGAGCGCTATCGTCACGATGCGCTGACCGCAGCCCATCGCACCTTACCCTTCGGCACCCGGGTGCAGGTGACCAATCTGGATAACGGCCGATCGGTTGTGGTGCGCATCAATGACCGAGGCCCCTTCGTTCGTGGCCGGGTGATTGACCTGTCGAAGTCGGCGTTTACCCGCATCGGCCAGGTTTCGAGCGGGCTGTTGCCGGTGAAAGTGGTCGTGCTGAGCCTGCCTCCACGCTAGGCCGTCCGGCCTCGGGATGCCCTAGCCCTGCAGCGGGCGTGGGTGGGGCATGTGCAGGGACGCGACAGGTCGCGTCCGCAATGGGGGCGGCAGGTGCACGACGCCCTGGCCGGGTCGCTGGCTTAGTCGAGGACGACTGCGTGGCCATCCTTGGGATCGATACGCCCGCCGACCAGATCCTCTACCAGTGTCTTTGCCTGCTCCAGACCGGCGTGCTCGATGACGTTCAGCCACGGTGCAGCCGGGTTCTGTACTCGCTCGATAAACGCCAGCTGGGCGGCGTTGAAGCGGCGGGTCACTTCTGCCGCGCCCCAGTCGGCGTTACGCTTCTTGATCTGGTAGGGCGCAAAGTACGGCTGCGGTGCCGGGCCGTGCACAGGCGTTTCGGCGGCGCTGAGGTGTTCGTGGTTCTGTGCTGATCCTGCGTAGCAGTCGTAGGCCAGGCTGTCCTTGAAGTGCTCGTGAATGCGGTTGCGCAGCGCCACGTTGCCTGAGAAGTCGACATACAGCGTGGGGATGCTGGCATCGAGTTGTTCAACGTCTTCGTAGGCGACAGCCTGCTGGTAGCAGCCGAGCTGGGCGACGAAGTCGGTGTTGCCGCCAGAGGTCAGGCCAATCAGCGCCACGCTGTCGTTCTGCTCCAGGCAGAAGGCGGTGCCGTAGGCGGTCTTGCTGGAGGCGCTGGAGACGATGATCTGGCGGGCGCCGAAGAAGTTGTTGTCTTCCAGGAAGTCGGCCAGCATGAACGAGGTGATAAACAGCGGGCGCAGCAGCATCTGATAGTTCTCATCAGCGGCGCGGTAGGCGGCATCGGTGCTGATGCGCTGGTACTGGTTATAGGCCGACGTCAGCTCCAGACGGTGCGGGATGCCGTCGTAAAAGCCGCGTTCGGAAACACGTACCGGATTCATGACCACGTGCGACGCAATCGGCCAGTAGCCGTAGAAGCGTTCACCCACCGCCAGACCCTCAACTGTACTCTCGACGATCTCGGCAAAGCCCCAGGCCGGCATGTGGAACCACTCGGCCGCACCGGTGGGGAAAAAGTCCCAGTAGCGCAGGTGCGGGGTTTCGCCGAAGGCGGCGTAGGTAATGTTGTTGGTGGTCAGCGCCAGGCGGCTGATGCGCAGCAGTGCTTCGCCCGGCTTCAGCTCCGGCATCGGCTGGGTGACGACGCGAACCTGATTAAGGTCCTTCTTGTTATTTTGCAGTTGGCTGATCACAGTCATGGGCGCTCCTGAAAAGGGGTGATTCGACAGTAGGATGACTGTAGCCTGTCAGCGTGTTTACCGGGTTCGGATTCCATGACCAGCAAGAACAGCCCCGCTCAGTCTCGCAACAAGCCGCTCAAGCGCCCGACCCAGGGGCGCGCCAAGATGACGGTGCAGGCGATTTTCGATACCTATGTTCGGATTTGGCAGCGCGATGGCTGGGAGCGCGTGACGACCCGCGCGGTGGCGCTGGAGGCCGGGGTCGCGGTGGGCACCCTGTACGATTACTTTCCCAGCAAGCAGGCGCTGCACTCGGGGTATGTGCGCCACTGCATCGAGCGCCTGTTGCAGGCAATTGAACAGCAGGCCATCGAGCCCGTCGGGCTGGTGTGGCAGGAGCGTGTCGGTCGGCTGGTGCGATTGCTTGGCGGCGTGGCTGGTGAGGCGGCCTGGTTTCATCCGCAGATGCTGGAGCTGGAGCCGGTGATTGCCGAGCAGAAGCACCAGCAGCGTGCCTATACCGAGCTGATGAGTATCTGGCAGCGGGTGCTGGAGGCCTGCCCGGACCTGCCGGTCAAGCCTTCGGTGTCACGCCTTGAGGCGCTGCATCTGATGGTCTGGGGCGCCCGGCGCTACGGGTTGCTGGTGCAGCTGTCGGGCGAGCGGCTGGCCGAGCTGGTCGCCGAGCAGGAACAGCTGTGCCTGCAGGTGCTGGCGTCGCTCAGCGCCGGCTCGGAATGACGTCCAGATAGTCGCGCTGGATGGCCGTTTCCAGTGCGTTGGCGGCGCTGACCAGCTCTTCGTAGGTCATTCGGAGTTTGCGCAGCGTCTCGACCTGCTCATCGGACGGCGCGCGTCCGCCGGCTTTGCCTGCGATATCAAGCAGACCGCACAGATAGGCCTTGCGGGCCTGGGCGACCATGTTGAGCATGGGGGTCAGCGCATCCAGACTGAGCTGCGGAATAGCCGGGTTGATGATATTGCGGTTGACTTCGCGGCGCTGCTTTTCCAGCTCAAGCAGCAGGCGGTTGCTGTCGATTGTCATGGCGTCGTGATCCTTGTTGCGGACTTTTTGTGATTCTAATGTGCCGTCATTTGATGGCCGGGTGCTAGAGGACAATAGCATGTACAAGTTATGTTTCTTTGTGCCTGCCAGCCATGTCGAGCAGGTCAAGCAGGCAGTCTTTGCCGCGGGTGCCGGCCGGCTTGGCAATTATGACAGCTGCAGCTGGCAGGTGCTGGGGCAGGGCCAGTTCAGGCCGCTGTCGGGAAGTGAGCCCTATCTCGGCCAGACCGGCGTCGTTGAGCAGGTATCAGAGTACCGCGTGGAAACCCTGTGCGCCGGTGATTGTATCGAGGCGGTCATCGAGGCGCTGCGCCATGCTCATCCCTACGAGGAGCCGGCGTTTGACGTCTGGCGCCTGGAGGCCCATCTGATGCAGCGGCGCTAGTTGCTGTTCAGGGCACGATCTCGACCAGCGTACCGTCGGGCACCAGCTCCCATAGTTCGCGCATTTCAGCGTTGCCAAGGGCGATGCAGCCGTTGGTCCAGTCCAGGCCCTTGAAGAACCACTCCGGGTATTCCTCGTCGATTGGCGTGCCATGAATCATGATCATGCTGCCGGGGTCGTCTATACCGGCCTCAAAGGCTGCCATGCGGTCCTTGAGGTTGGGGTAGTCCAGATGCAGGCTGAGATTGTATTGCGGGCTCTCATGGCGCCAGTCGATCGTATAGATGCCCTCCGGCGTGCGCTGGTCGCCCTGCTGGCGCTTGGGGCCCACCGGCTGGCGGCCAAGGGAGATGCGGTATTCATGCAGCACGCGGCCGTCGCTGATGATCTGCAGGCTGCGCTCGGCCTTCCTGATCAGTATCCGGTCGATCGGTGGCTGGCCGGCCCAGGCGCAGGAGGCAGCCAGCAGAATGCAGCCGAGGAACAGGGTGCTCAGCTTCATCGGCGGTGCTGTCCCGGGCGGTAGAGGATGTCGCGGATGCGTACCGGAAAGGCCTGCTCCTGGCGGTCAAGGAAGTACTGCTTGAGGGTCTTGCCCACGGTCGGAAAGGCCAGTTTGTCCCAGGGAATCTCGTGCTCGTGGAACAGGCGCACTTCCAGGCTTTCTTCGCCGGCGCTGAACTCCAGATCGGCCAGCTCGCCGCGGAAGAACATGTAGACCTGATTGATATGCGGCAGGTTGAACAGCATATACAACTCTTGTTGCTGAAGTCTGGCGCGGGCCTCTTCCCAGGTTTCGCGCAGGGCTGCCTCTTCGGTGGTTTCGCCGTTTTCCATGAAGCCTGCGGGCAGGGTCCAGAAACCGCGACGCGGCTCGATGGCCCGGCGACAGAGTAGTACCTGCTGGCCGTGCACCGCGAGACAGCCAGCGACGATGCGCGGGTTCTGATAATGGATGGTCTGGCAATGGTCGCAGACGAACCGTGAACGGGTGTCCCCGTCGGGGACGCGTGCGGTGACGCCTTGACCGCACTCGCTACAGAACTTCATGACTGGCTTCCGGCTGGCTGCTGGGTAATTGGGCTCTATCTTGCTGATCGTGCGGCCTGCGGGCAAGAGCTCAGGTGGAGAAATCAGCTTGTCGATCAGCTACCTATCGCATGGTATTTACGCCATGGTGCGGCTGGTTCTGCCCTGGTGATCATGCCATCATTGACGAAATAAACGAGGATGTATGCATGCTAGACGAAATGCGCATGCGGGTGATGCAGCACACCCCTCGACAGATAACAGCGCCCGGACTGCCCGAGGCTGGTGTGCTGATTGCAATCACCTCGCAACCGCAGCCGGAAATTATTCTGACCCTGCGTTCGCAGCGCCTGTCGACCCATTCAGGCGAAGTTGCCTTCCCCGGCGGACGGCGTGACCCGGGCGATGTGGACCTGTGCTATACCGCTTTGCGCGAGGCGCATGAGGAAATCGGCCTGCTGCCGGAGCTGGTGGATGTGGTCGGCCCCATGGATTCGCTGGTCTCGCGTTTTGGTATCAAGGTCACGCCCTATGTGGGCGTCGTGCCCGACCAGTTCGAGATCATTCCCAACGCCAGTGAGATTGAAGAGGTGTTTCGCGTGCCGGTCGAGTTCTTTATGTCTGATCCGCGCGAAATGACCCACCGTATCGACTATGAAGGGCGTAGCTGGTACGTCCCCAGCTACCGTTTCAACGGCTTCAAGATCTGGGGGCTGACGGCGCTGATGCTGGTTGAATTGATGAATACCGGCTTTGACGCGGGTATCACCTTGCATACGCCCTACGACGGGCACAACAAGAATTAGGAGCACGAAGCATGAAGTACAGCCTGGGCAGGGATCGGGTAGAAATGGCGGCTGACGCCTGGATTGCCGACACCGCAGCGGTCATCGGCAAGGTCAAGCTGGAGGCTGGCGCCAACGTCTGGTTTGGCGCGGTGATTCGCGGTGATGTCGAGCAGATTACCGTCGGCGAACACAGCAATGTGCAGGACGGCGCGGTAATGCATGCCGATAGTGGCGTGCCGCTGACCCTCGGCAAAGGCATCACAGTCGGCCATAATGCGATGCTGCACGGGTGCACGGTCGGTGATTACAGCCTGATCGGCATCAACGCGGTGGTGCTCAATGGCGCGAAGATCGGTAAACATTGCATCATCGGCGCCAACAGCCTGATTCCTGAAGGCAAGGAGATCCCGGACGGTTCACTGGTCATGGGCTCCCCCGGCAAGGTGGTCAAGACGCTGAGCGATCAGCAGAAGAAGATGCTGGAACTGAGCGCCGCCCATTACGTGCAGAACGCCAAACGCTTCCGTGACGAACTCAAGATACAGGAAGACTGATGACCCGCTCTGCCCCCGTTCGCTCGCCTTGTGTCAGCATTTGTGCGCTGGACGATAACGACATCTGCACCGGGTGTCAGCGCACCGGCATGGAAATAGCCCGCTGGGGCCGGATGACCGACGAGCAGCGTCTTGAGGTGCTGGCGCGCTGCGAGGAGCGTGCGCGCGGGCAGGGGCTGTGGATCGGCACGGCGACTCAATCAACTATCCAAGGTAGACAGGCATGACGGTAATCGGGACCCCCTACGCAGAAAGCGCGACGCGGGTATTGCTGCTGGGCTCGGGCGAACTGGGCAAGGAAGTGGCCATTGAGCTGCAGCGGCTGGGCTGTGAGGTTATCGCGGTAGACCGCTATGAGCACGCCCCGGCGATGCAGGTCGCGCACCGCAGCCATGTGATCAGCATGCTGGACGGTCAGGCGCTGCGCGAGGTTATCGAAGCCGAGCAGCCCGATTACATCGTGCCGGAAATTGAAGCCATTGCGACCGCGACGCTGGTCGAGCTGGAAGCGGAAGGCTACAACGTCGTGCCGACCGCCGAGGCAGCGCGCCTGACCATGGATCGCGAGGGCATCCGCCGTCTGGCTGCGGAAACGCTGGGCCTGCCGACCTCTGCCTACCGGTTCGCGGACACGCTGGATGAATACCGTGCCGCGGTCGCTGCCATTGGCATGCCCTGCGTAGTCAAGCCGGTGATGAGTTCATCGGGCAAGGGGCAGAGTCTGGTGCGCGAGCAGGCCGATATCGACAAGGCCTGGGAGTATGCCCAGTCCGGCGGTCGTGCCGGTCAGGGCCGGGTGATCGTCGAGGGGTTTGTCGACTTTGATTATGAAATTACCTTGCTGACCGTGCGGCACATTGACGGCACCTCCTTCTGCGAACCTATCGGCCACCGTCAGGAGGCCGGCGATTACCGCGAGTCCTGGCAGCCGCAGGTGATGAGCGAAGGGGCGCTGGCTGAGGCCAAACGGGTTGCCTCAACCATCACCGAGGCGCTTGGTGGCCGTGGTGTGTTTGGTGTGGAGCTGTTCGTCAAGGGCGATCAGGTGTGGTTCAGCGAAGTCTCTCCGCGCCCGCACGACACCGGGCTGGTAACCCTGATTTCGCAGGACCTGTCCGAGTTTGCATTGCATGCGCGGGCCATTCTGGGACTGCCGATTCCGGTAATCCGTCAAGTCGGTCCATCGGCATCCGCCGTCGTGCTGGTGCAGGGGCAATCAGCCAATGTCAGCTTCGGCAATCTGGGCGCGGCACTCAAGGAACCGGACACCCAGCTGCGGCTGTTCGGCAAGCCCGAGGTTGATGGGCAGCGTCGTATGGGGGTCGCGCTGGCGCGTGATGAGTCCATTGAGGCGGCTGTTGCCAAGGCGGTGCGCGCGGCATCGGCGGTTGAGGTCACGCTCTGAGCCGGTGGTGGTATCTGGCGGCACCGGCCTTGCCGCTGTTGCTGCCTCAGGCAATGTGGGTCAAGCGCACGGCGCTGCGCCTGCCGGACGCGCAGCAGCCCTGGCAGGGGCTGGTGGCGGCGCCGGATGGTGCTCGGGAAAGGCCGCTGCGGTTGTTGCTGGTTGGCGAGTCCACCGTTGCCGGCGTCGGGGTCGAGTGTCAGCAGCAGGCCCTTGTCGGGCAGTTGGCCAGTCAGTTGGCTGAACAGCTTGGGCGCCCGGTGCAGTGGCAGGCGGCCGGTCGCAACGGCGCGGTGGCCGGAGACTGTCTGCAAGACCTGCTGCCTGCGGTTACCGGGCAGCAGTGGGACCTGGCGCTGATCGTGCTGGGCGTCAACGATACCACCCACCTCACTCCACGGCCGCGCTGGCGGCGTAATCTGCGGGGCCTGATCGAGCAGCTGCAAGTCTGTTCGGGGCGGGTGATGCTGACCGGCGTGCCGCCGCTGGGGCATTTCCGGGCGTTGCCGCAACCGCTGCGCGGCTGGTTCGGGCTACGCGCCGGGCTGATGGACGCCGATCTTCAGGCTGTCGCCCGGGACTCGGGCGCCCACTACCTGTCACTGGATCTGCCATTCGAGCCGGTTTATCTGGCCCGCGACGGCTATCACCCTTCGGCGGCCGGGTATCGGCAGTGGGCGGCGGGTATCGTCCGTCAGCTGGCGCCGTCGGTGGTCTGATCCGCTTCGTCTGAGGGGCGCGGGTCGACCTGGTTCAAGGCCCGATCCCATATCCGAACGCTTTTCACCATGTTGTCCTTGGTCTGCAGAATCTCCATCCGGTAGTGGCCGGTGGTCAGGCAGACCGAGGTTTCCGGAATGGTTTCCAGCTGCTCGGTGATCACGCCGTTGAGGGTCTTGGGGCCGTCGGCAGGCAGCTTCCAGTGCAGGTGACGGTTGATGTCGCGAATCGACGCGCTGCCATCGATCACATAGGTACCATCGGCCTGCGGATGGATGTCCTGGCTCAGGCTGAGCATCTCGGTGGTGAAGTCGCCGACAATTTCTTCCAGGATGTCTTCCAGCGTCACCAGGCCGATGACGTCGCCGTACTCGTCGACGACGATGGCAATCCGGCGCTTCTGTTTCTGAAAGTTGAACAGCTGGGTGTGCAGCGGTGTGCTTTCCGGGATGAAGTAGGGCTCCTTGCAGGCGCCGATCAGGGCTTCCTTGGTCAGTTCGCCGCGGCTCAGCAGGCGCGCGATCGAGCGCATGTGGACGATGCCGGTGACGTTGTTGATATCGCCCTGGTAGACCGGCAGCCGGGTGTAGTGACAGCTGCGCAGCTGGTGATTGATCGCGGCCATGTCGCTGTCCAGATCAATACCGACAGCCTCGTTGCGCGGGATCATGATGTCGTTGACCGTCATCTTCTCCAGATCAAGGATGCCCAGCAGCATGTTCTGGCGGCTGCGGGTAATGCCGAGCCCGGCTTCACGCACCACCGTGCGCAGCTCCTCGGTGGTCAGCTGATCGCCATCCTTGCTGTGCGGGTTGACCCCGAGCATGCGCAAAAGCAGGTTGCTGATGGCGCTGCACACCCACACCACCGGATAGAGCAGGCGCTGCAGGCCGGACAGGATCACGCTGGCCGGGAAGGCAATCAGCTCCGGGCGCAGGGCTGCCAGGGTCTTGGGTGTGATCTCGCCGAAGATCAGCACGACCACGGTCAGGATCATGGTGGCAATCGCGATACCGGCTTCGCCCCAGACGTCCACCGCGATCACGGTGGCGATGGAGGCGGCGAGGATGTTGACGATATTGTTACCGACCAGAATGGTGCCGAGCAGTCGGTCGGGGCGCTCCAGCAGACGGGAGGCGCGGCGCGCCGCCCGGTGGCCTTCCTTGCTCAGGTGCTTCAGCCGGTAGCGATTGAGGCTCATCATGCTGGTTTCGGAGCTGGAGAAGAACGCTGACAGCACGATCAGCACCACCAGCAGAATCAGCAGCAGGCCAGTATGGGATTCGTTCAAGGGCTAGCCTCAGGCAGGTCGTAGTATGGGTCAGGCGGCCAGCAGCAGTTCGCGTACCAGCTTGCTGCCGAAATAGGCCAGCATCAGCAACAGGAAGCCCGCCAGTGTCCAGCGGATCGCATTGCTGCCGCGCCAGCCGCGGAAGTGCCGGCCCCACAGCAGAATGCCGAACACCACCCAGGCCAGGCAGGACAGCAGAGTCTTGTGGGCCACATGCTGGGCGAACATGTTCTCCAGGAAGACAAAACCTGAGATCAGCGCCAGCGTCAGCAGCACTTCACCGCACAGCAGAAACTGGAACAGCAGCTGTTCCATGGTCTGCAGCGGCGGGAAGGTGCGAATGAAACGGGTAGGGTGCTTGTGCTTGAGCTGATAGTCCTGAACAGCCAGCAGGGTGGCCTGGAAGGCGGCAATGGTAAAAATGCCGTAGGCCAGCACCGACAGCAGAATATGCACCAGCAAGCCGTCCTGGTCGGTTGCCAGTGTCGTGCCCTGTTCGGGGAAGAAGCCCGCCAGCAGGGCGGTGATCAGTGCCAGCGGATAAAGCCCCAGCAGCAGACTGGTGACTGGCGCGCGGAAACTCGACACCAGCGTGACCGCAACTACCAGCCAGGAAATCAGCGAGCCGATATTGAACAGGCCCAGGGCAAAGCCCTGCGGTGTGGTGAGCTGAATATACAGACTGACGGCGTGGGCCAGCAGGGCAACCAGCCCGATGGCGCGCAACAGGCTGGCGTTGACGGCCAGACGTTTGCCGAGGCAGTGCATCTGATACAGGATGCCGCTGATATAGAAACCGGCGGCCAGCAGACTGGGGGCGAGGGCTGTCATACGTCCTTGCGAGCGATTATCAACAAAGCCGCAGTGTGGCATAAGCCGCGTCCGGGTGAAAGCGTCTGCCGGTGCTTCCCTATCCTGTGCCGGGTGTGCGGGGTATACTGCGCCGCTGAAATGGCGGCCGGGCTGAAAACGGGCCCGCCCTGGGAGAAAGCACATGTTCGAGAATCTTACCGAGCGCCTGTCGCACAGTCTGCGCGGTGTGACAGGTCAGGCCAAGCTGACTGAAGACAACATCAAGGACACCCTGCGCGAAGTGCGCATGGCGCTGCTGGAGGCTGATGTCGCGCTGCCGGTAGTCAAGACCTTCGTTGACCAGGTGCGTGAGCGCGCGGTCGGCACCGAAGTGTCGCGCAGCCTGTCGCCGGGGCAGGTCTTCGTCAAGATCGTCAAGTCCGAGCTGGAAGCGGTCATGGGGCAGTCCGAAGGGCTGAACCTGGCGGTCAGCCCGCCAGCGGTGATCCTGATGGCCGGTCTGCAGGGCGCGGGTAAGACCACCAGCGTGGCCAAGCTGGCCAAGACGCTGCGTGAGCGCGAAAAGAAGAAGGTCATGGTGGTCAGCGCCGACGTCTACCGTCCGGCGGCGATCAAACAGCTGGAAACGCTGGCAGCCGACGTACAGGTCGAGTTCTTCCCGTCCTCCGCTGATCAGCAGCCGGTCGCCATCGTCGAGGCGGCGATGCGTGAGGCGAAGAACCGCTTCATGGACGTGCTGATCGTCGATACCGCTGGCCGTCTGCACGTCGACGACGAGATGATGGCCGAGATCAGGCAGGTGCACGCGGCAGCCAAGCCGGCGGAAACCCTGTTTGTGGTCGACGCCATGACCGGTCAGGATGCGGCCAACACCGCTCAGGCCTTCAACGAGGCGCTGCCGCTGACCGGTGTCATCCTGACCAAGGTCGACGGTGATGCCCGTGGCGGTGCGGCGCTGTCGGTGCGTCATATCACCGGCAAGCCGATCAAGTTTCTCGGTATGGGCGAGAAGATCGACGCCCTGGAAGTCTTCCACCCCGACCGGGTCGCCTCGCGCATCCTCGGTATGGGTGACGTGCTCAGCCTGATCGAGCAGGCCGAGCAGAAGATCGACAAGGACAAGGCCGAGAAACTGGCCAAGAAGCTGAAGAAGGGCAAGGGCTTTGATCTTGAGGACTTCCGTGATCAGCTGCAGCAGATGAACGCCATGGGCGGGCTCGGCTCGATGATGGAAAAGCTGCCGATGATGGGCGGCAAGATCAGTGCTGCGCAGATGGAAACCGCGCAGACCGAGGCGGCCAAGCAGTTCAAGCGCATGGAGGCGATCATCAATTCGATGACGCCGGCCGAGCGCCGTAATCCGGACCTCATCAGCGGCTCGCGCAAGCGCCGTATCGCGGCGGGCTCGGGTACCCAGATTCAGGACATCGGGCGCCTGCTCAAGCAACACAAGCAGATGCAGAAGATGATGAAGAAGGTCACCGGCAAGGGCGGTATGGCCAAGCTGATGCGCGGTATGGGTGGCATGGGTGGTGGCGGTGGCATGCTGCCCCCGGGTGGCGGGATGCCACGGTTCTGAGGGCTGCCCTGATCGCCGTTTTCCGGCGTTGGGGCAGGCAGCTGACCGGCGGTGCCGGTGGCTGCGGAAAAAAGAGTTTTCATTGGTCGGGATATTCCGTAGAATACGCGACCTTTCGGGCTATAGGTGTATGCGTTTTCAGCTGCACGCCCGCAAACGATTAAGTAGCGATACTCAAACACAGGAAACAATGTCGACATGGTAACCATTCGTCTTGCTCGTGGTGGATCCAAGAAGCGCCCCTTCTATCATCTGACCGTCACCAACAGCCGCAATGCTCGCGATGGCCGTTTTGTTGAGCGGGTAGGCTTCTTCAACCCGGTAGCCACCGGCGGTGAAGTGCGTCTGTCCGTGAACGATGAGCGCGTTCAATACTGGCTGAGCCAGGGTGCGCAGCCGTCTGATCGCGTTGCAGCTCTGCTGAAGGAAGCTGGTCAGGCTGCTGCCTGATATGGCCAATACTCCTGAGCCGGCCGGGGCCCATCGGGTTGTACTCGGCAAGATCGTTTCGGTTCATGGGGTGCGTGGGGCGGTAAAGGTCTATTCCCATACCGACCCGCTGGACAACGTGCTCGATTATGCCGAGTGGTCCCTTAACAGGGGTTCCGAGCAGCGCACGGTGTCCGTTCTCGGTGGTCGCGTCCAGGGACGCGTGCTGGTGGTCAACCTCAAGGGGATCGACGACCGCAACAAGGCCGAGGAACTGGTCGATTTCGAGATCAGCATTGCGTCCGACGCATTGCCCGAGCTTGAAGATGGCGATTTTTACTGGCATCAGCTGGAAGGCCTTCAGGTTGTAAACCAGGAAGGGCAGTTGCTCGGCAAGGTGGATCACCTGCTTGAGACCGGCTCCAACGATGTCATGGTGGTCAAGCCCTGCGCAGGCAGTGTTGATCAGCGTGAACGTCTGTTGCCTTATTTGCCGGGCCAGTTTGTAATCAAGGTCGATCTGGAGACGCAAGTCATGCAGGTTGACTGGGATGCGGAGTTCTGACCGGTGTGGGCCGGTGTAGTTACCCTGTTTCCCGAGATGTTCACGGCGCTGACCGAGTCCGGTGTTACCGGCAGGGCGGTCAAGCGGGGCCAGTTGGAAGTCGCTTTCAGCAACCCGCGTGAACACGCACATGACCGTCATCGCACGGTGGATGATCGCCCCTTCGGCGGTGGTCCCGGCATGTTGATGAAGGTTGAGCCGCTGCTGGAGGCGATTGACGCCATCCGCCAGCAGGCTCCCTCCACCCCGCGGGTGATTTACCTGTCTCCGCAGGGGCAGCCTCTGACGCAGAAACGCGTCGAACAGCTGGCGCAGCTGGACAGCCTTGTGCTGTTATGCGGGCGCTACGAGGGCATCGACGAGCGCATCATTGATCGCTGCGTAGATGAGGAAATCTCCATTGGCGACTACGTGTTGTCCGGTGGCGAACTGGGAGCCATGGTGCTCCTGGACGCGGTGACCCGCTTGATTCCCGGTGTATTGGGGCATGCGGATTCCGCGGTAGAAGATTCCTTTTCGGCGGGATGGCTCGATTGCCCACATTACACCCGGCCGGAAGAGTTTGATGGGCAGCGCGTTCCGGAGGTGCTGCTCAGCGGTAACCATGAACTGATCCGGCGCTGGCGCCTCAAACAGTCTTTGGGTCGAACCTGGCAACGTCGGCCAGAGTTGCTCGAAGAGCTGGAGTTGAGCAAAGAACAGCAACAGCTGTTGGCGGAATATATCCGCGAGCAGGCAACCGATAACCATTGATACAGGTCCGACGGCCTGTGCAGGAGAAGCAAGATGTCCAATATTATTGCCCAGCTTGAAGCTGAACAGATGTCCAAGGAAATCCCCGCGTTCGCACCGGGTGATACCGTAATCGTCCAGGTCAAGGTTAAGGAAGGCGATCGCTCCCGTCTGCAGGCCTTCGAAGGCGTGGTTATCGGCAAGCGTAACCGTGGTCTGAACTCGGCTTTCACCGTTCGCAAGATCTCCAGCGGTGTTGGCGTTGAGCGTACGTTCCAGACCTACTCTCCGCTGATCGACAGCATCTCTGTCAAGCGTCGCGGTGACGTTCGCAAGGCCAAGCTGTACTACCTGCGTGCTCTGTCTGGCAAGGCAGCTCGCATCAAGGAAAAGCTGTCCTGATCGGACAACTGACCAACAAAAAAGCAGCCTGAGGGCTGCTTTTTTGTGCCTGAGTGTTTTTAATCGACGAATCGCCCGTCCAGTCGAGTCAAATCCATGCCTGATGTTGCGCCGATGCCGGTCAGTGACGCGGATCAGCAGCTGATCGATCAATTCCTTGACAGTCTGTGGCTGGAAAAGGGGTTGTCGAAGCATACCTGCAGCGCCTATCGCACCGATCTGCGTACGCTGGCCGGTTGGCTGGGGCAGCGTCGCAGCCGGCTGCTGCAGCTGTCGCGCGCCGATCTGATGGCGCACCTGGGCTGGCGGCTTGGCGCCGGCTATCAGGTGCGTTCCAGTGCCCGGCTGCTGTCCTGTGTACGAAGTTTCTACCGCTACTTGCTGCGCCAGCAGTTGATCACTGACGACCCGACCCGGGATGTTGCCATGCCAAAGATCGGCAGGCCGCTGCCCAAGTCGCTCAGTGAGGCCGACGTTGAGCGCCTGCTGTCCGCTCCGGACAGCGAAGACAGCCTGGGGTTGCGGGACCGTTGCATGCTGGAAGTGCTGTATGCCACCGGATTGCGGGTCAGTGAGCTGGTCGGCTTGCGGCTCGATCAGTTGAACCTGCGTCAGGGTGTGGTGCGGGTGACTGGCAAGGGCAGCAAGGAACGTCTGGTCCCTTTGGGGGAAGAGGCGATGCGCTGGCTGGAGCAATATCTTGATACGGCCCGTGCGGCACTATTGGCAGGCAAGCCGAGTGATGTACTGTTTCCCAGCAGGCTGGGGCAGATGATGACGCGTCAGACATTCTGGCACAGAGTCAAGCTGCATGCTCTGACGGCCGGCATTCGCAGCGAACTGTCTCCGCACACCCTGCGCCACGCCTTTGCTACCCATCTGCTCAATCACGGGGCGGACCTGCGGGTGGTGCAGATGCTGCTGGGGCACAGTGATCTGTCGACAACCCAGATCTATACCCATATTGCCCGGCAGCGCCTGCATGATCTGCATGCCCAGCATCATCCCCGAGGGTGACAGCATCCGGGTTGCGCCGAACATCCCGCAGGGCGCGTGGAATTGGTCAGCGCTTCCTTTATTCGTGGTAAGCTTTGCGGTCTTCAAAAGGAGTGGACTATGCGACTGAAAATCGGCCTGGCCGCCATACTGGCCCTGGCGGCGACACAGGTCATGGCGAATCCGGATCAGGCTATTCGGGACGCTCTGAAGACAATGAATTTCAATGTGCCGGTCAAGGCGGTGAGCGAGTCTCCCGTGGCCGGTCTGTACAGTGTTGAGCTGGAAAGCGGTCGAGTGCTGTACGCCTCGGCGGACGGCAAGTACTTTGTCCAGGGCTCGCTGATCGAGGTCAACGACGGCAAGCCACGTAACCTTACCTCCATCGCCGAAGCGCGTAACATCGGCGCGGTCATCAACGGGCTGCCGCAGCAGGAGCTGATCGTGTTTGCGCCCGAGCAGCCCAAGACCCATATCACGGTATTTACCGATGTGGATTGCGGTTACTGCCGCAAGCTGCACAACGAGGTGCAGCAGCTCAATGATCTGGGTATCGAGGTGCGCTATGCTGCCTTCCCGCGCGGCGGAATGCAGTCCCGTGCTGCCAGTGTCATGCAGTCGGTCTGGTGTGCGGACGACCGCAAGGCGGCGCTGACGGCTGCCAAGCAGGGTGACGAGGTCGCGCCAGCCAGCTGTGAGAATCCTGTTGAGCGCCAGTTCGAGCTGGGTCAGCAGGTGGGTGTGCAGGGTACACCGGCCATTTTCATGGCCAACGGGGTGTTGATCCCGGGTTATCAGCCGGCGGCGCAGCTGGCCGCTATCGCGCTGGAGAATCAGTAACAGCCGTGCCGACGGGCAGATCGTCGGCGCGTTTTCATGTAATCGACTAACAACCAGGTAGGGACCAAAGTTTGAAACCGGTCAAAGTAGGTATTTGTGGATTGGGCACCGTCGGCGGTGGCACCTTCAATGTTCTGCAGCGCAACGCGACGGAAATTGCCCGGCGTGCTGGGCGCGGCATTGAGGTCGCCCAGATTGCAACCCGGCACCCCAACCCGGCCTGCAACCTGGGCATGACCCCGGTGACCGACGACGTTTTCGAGCTGGTCAACAATCCCGAGATCGACATCATCGTCGAACTGATCGGCGGCTACACCCTGGCCAAGGATGTGGTACTCAAGGCGATCGAGAACGGCAAACACGTGGTGACTGCCAACAAGGCGCTGATTGCCGTGCACGGCAACGAGATCTTCGCTGCTGCCAGCGCCAAGGGCGTGATGGTTGCGTTCGAGGCCTCGGTTGCCGGCGGTATTCCGATTATCAAGGCGCTGCGTGAAGGTCTGGCCGCCAACCGCATTGACTGGGTTGCCGGTATCATCAACGGCACTGGCAACTTCATCCTGACTGAAATGCGCGACAAGGGGCGTACCTTCGAGGACGTTCTGGCTGAAGCGCAGGCGCTGGGTTATGCCGAGGCTGATCCGACCTTCGACGTCGAGGGTATTGATGCCGCGCACAAGCTGACCATTCTGGCCTCCATCGCCTTTGGTATCCCGTTGCAGTTCGACAAGGCCTACACCGAAGGGATCACCAAGCTGACCACTGCCGACGTGAATTACGCCGAAGCGCTGGGCTACCGTATCAAGCATCTGGGCGTGGCGCGCCGCACCGAAAACGGCGTCGAGTTGCGCGTGCACCCGACCCTGATCCCGGCTGATCGCCTGATCGCCAACGTCAATGGCGTGATGAACGCTGTCATGGTTCACGGTGATGCTGTTGGTTCGACGCTGTACTACGGCGCCGGCGCCGGCGCCGAGCCGACTGCTTCCGCCGTTGTTGCCGACATCATCGACGTGGTCCGCACCCTGACCACCGACCCGACCAACCGCGTGCCGCACCTGGCGTTCCAGGCTGATGCGCTGTCGGATCTGCCGGTCCTGCCGGTTGACGAGGTCGAAACCGCCTACTACCTGCGCCTGCACGCGCAGGACCGCCCGGGCGTGCTGGCCAAGGTCGCGACCATCCTGTCCGAGCGTGGCATCAACATCGAATCGATCATGCAGAAGGACGTGGAAGAGCAGGACGGCCTGGTGCCGATGATTCTGCTGACTCACCGCGTACGCGAGCAGAACATGAACGATGCGATTGCCGCGCTGGAGTCGCTCGAGGATATCGCCGGCCCGCTGATGCGGATCCGCGTGGAACAACTGGACTAATCCAGCGGCAAGCGACAAGCGGCAAGCGGCAAGCAACCCAGGTGGTGCTTGCGGCTTGTTGCTTGCGGCTTGCAGCTCAAACCGAAGGTTTGCCGATATGCGTTATATCAGTACCCGTGGCCAGGCTCCGGCCCTGAATTTCGAAGACGTGCTGCTGGCCGGTCTGGCCTCTGACGGCGGTCTGTATGTGCCCGAGAACCTGCCGCGTTTCACCCAGGAGCAGATCGCATCCTGGGCCGGTCTGCCGTACCACGAGCTGGCGTTCAACGTGATGCGCCCGTTCGTCACTGGCAGCATTCCGGACGCCGATTTCAAACAGATTCTGCAGGACACCTACGGCGTCTTTGAGCACAAGGCAGTTGCCCCGCTGCGTCAGCTGGACAGCAACGAGTGGGTGATGGAGCTGTTCCACGGCCCGACCCTGGCGTTCAAGGACTTTGCCCTGCAGCTGCTGGGCCGTTTGCTCGACTATTTCCTGGTCAAGCGTGGCGAGCGCGTGGTGATCATGGGCGCCACCTCTGGTGATACCGGTTCGGCGGCTATTGAGGGATGCAAAGCCTGCGAGAACGTCGACATCTTCATCATGCACCCGCACAACCGGGTGTCCGAGGTGCAGCGTCGCCAGATGACCAGCATCCTTGGCGACAACATCCACAACATCGCCATCGAAGGCAACTTCGACGACTGTCAGGAGATGGTCAAGGCCAGTTTCGCCGACCAGGGTTTCCTCAAGGGCACCCGTCTGGTCGCGGTCAACTCGATCAACTGGGCGCGCATCATGGCGCAGATCGTCTACTACTTTCACGCTGCCCTGCAGCTCGGTGGGCCGGCGCGCTCGATGGCGTTCTCGGTGCCGACCGGCAACTTCGGCGACATCTTCGCCGGTTACCTGGCGCGCAATATGGGCCTGCCGATCAGCCAGTTGATCGTTGCTACCAATCGCAACGACATCCTGCACCGCTTCATGAGCGGCAATCACTACGACAAGGACACCCTGCACCCGTCGCTGTCGCCGTCGATGGACATCATGGTGTCGTCCAACTTCGAGCGCCTGCTGTTCGATCTGCACGGTCGTAACGGTGCGCTGGTAGCCAAGCTGATGGATGACTTCAAGGTCAGTGGCAAACTGTCTGTTGAAGATGATCGCTGGACCGAGGCGCGCAAGCTGTTTGATTCGCTGGCGGTTGACGACGAAGGCACTTGTGCAACCATCGCCGAGGTATTCGCGCAGTGCGGCGAAGTGCTGGACCCGCACACCGCCATCGGCGTGCGTGCAGCCCGCGAATGTCGTCGCTCGCTGTCGACGCCGATGATCACCCTTGGGACTGCGCACCCGGTCAAGTTCCCGGATGCGGTCCGTCAGGCTGGCGTTGGCGAAGCATTGCACCTGCCGGCGCATCTGAGCGATCTGTTCGAGCGCGAAGAGCGTTGCACCGTGTTGCCGAATAGTCTGGCTGACGTGCAGGCCTTTGTTGCCGCGCACGGGAATCGCGGCAAGCCGCTCTAAGCTGAGCTGCTGACACAACAACGGCGCCCGTGGGCGCCGTTGTTGTTTGTGCGTTACTCGACCCGGCTCAGGGTCACATCAATATTGCCGCGGGTGGCGTTGGAGTAGGGGCAGACCTGATGGGCGCGCTCGATCAGCTGCTCGGCTTGCTCTGCAGGCATGCCCGGCAGGCTGATGCGCAGTTCGACTTCAATGCCGAAGCCCTGCGGAATCTGACCGATACCGACCACCCCCTCAACCGACGCATCAGCCGGCATGGGCAGCTTGTCGCGGCCTGCGACAAACTTCATCGCACCAATGAAACAGGCCGAATAGCCTGCAGCAAACAGCTGCTCCGGGTTGGTGCCCTGACCACCTGCGCCGCCCAACTCCCTTGGCGTAGTCAATTCGATATCCAGTACACCGTCGGAGGAAATGGCACGACCGTCACGGCCACCGGTAGCTTCTGCAGAAGCGCGATAGATAACCTGTTCAATGGACATAAGGAGTCTCCGGTAATGAAAATATAGATTGCATACAATTAAGTTTTGCATGCTAACACAATGTAGATTGTGTGCAATGTTATTTTTGGCCGGTTTGTCCTCCGCCATATCGTGAAACATCCTCACCTGCTTTGTTGTAGGTGTGTTTTTTCATTTCTGGCATGCTGATTCACTTTGAAGTTGTCGGAGGCTCCTCCTGTGCTGCGCTCTGTCCTTGCTGTTTGCCTGCTGCTGCTGATGTCTCTGGCGCGTGCCGAGACCGCTGTGCCGGTGCGGGTTGCGACCACTACGCTGCAGCCGCTGGTGGAGGTGGTGCCGGTCAGCGGCAGTGTCTCCACGGCGCGGGTCGCTACGTTGTCTGCGGAAGTGGAGGGACGGGTTTCCGGGCTGCCGGTGGAGGAGGGCCAGCGGATTGAGAAGGGCGCGCTGTTGATGACGCTGGATGACGAGCTTGTACAGCGGGATCTGGATCGCGACCGGGCCGAGGTTGCGCGTCTGGGCAGCACGCTTGATGACGCGCAGCGGCGGCTCAGCGAGGCCAGTACGCTGGCAGAGCGCCGCAGTATTGCCGCCAGCGAGGTGCGCGGCCTGGAAGCCGCCGTTGCGCAGGCCGATGCGGCGTTGGCGGGGGCGCGTGCCGGCCTGCAACGGCGAGAGGCGCTGGCGCGCCGGCACCGGCTGGAGGCTCCCTTCAGTGGCGTGATCAGTCGACGCCTGACTGAGCTGGGCGAGTGGGTCGAGCCCGGGACCGGGGTGCTGGAGTTGATCACCCTGCAGCAGCTTCGCGCCGACCTTCAGGTGCCGCAGCGCTTCTATGCCCGTGCCGAGCCAGGCAGTCGGGTCGAGTTGCAGTTCGAGGGTCACCCCGGAGAAGATTTTGTGTTGCCGGTAACCGCGCGCATCCCGTTAAGCAGTCAGCAGGCGCGCACCTTTTTGCTGCGTATTGCTCTGCCCGACGATATTGCTGGCCTGATTCCCGGGATGTCGGTGCAGGGCGAGCTGTTGCTGGATCAGCAGCAACAGGGCGTCGTAGTCTCCCGCGATGCGCTGCTTAGGCAGGTTGACGGCCGCGTGGCTGTTTGGCGGGCCGTCAACGAAGCAGGCCAGTGGCGGGCCCGGGAGCAGCAGGTCCGGTCCGGACTGGCATTTGACGGGGTGGTCGAGGTGCGAGAGGGCCTGGAGGCCGGAGAGCTGGTAGTCGTTGAAGGTAACGAGAGCCTGCGCGAAGGGCAGTTGCTCAACCTGCTCAACCACGAGGCCGACTGACATGTTCCAGGCCATTACTCGCCACGGCATTCTGGTGACCGTCGCGCTGCTGATTCTCTGCGTGCTGGGTACTATGGCGGCGCTGCGGATTCCCGTGCAGATGATTCCGGACCTGGAAACCCGCACGGTGACTGTTGAAACCCGGTGGCCCGGTGCGACGCCGCAGGATATCGAGAAGGAAATTCTGGTCGAGCAGGAAGAGTTTTTGCGTAACCTGCCCAATCTCGAGCGAATAACGTCGGTTGCCGGGACCGGCTGGGCCGAGATCGAACTGGACTTTCCCTTTGGCGTTGATCTGAACGAGACGCTGATACGCGTCAACAATGCCCTCACGCAGGTGTCGGGTTACCCCGAGAATGTGGATCAGCCGTCGGTCAACGCGACGTCCTTCTCTGCCAATGCTTTCATGTACCTGGCGGTATCACCGCTGGAGGGTAATCCGCGTAACCTGGATATGGATATGGTGCGCGATTACATCGAAGACAACGTGCGTCCGAGACTATCGGCGGTCAACGGTGTCGCTCAGGTGGATGTGCGTGGTGGTGCGGCCCGTCAGGTACAGGTTCGCCTGTACCCCGAACGGCTGGCGTTGCACGGTCTGACGCCTGCCGCGGTGCGTGACGCGCTGCGGTCGCGAAACCGGGATGTTTCCGGTGGCGAGATTGATAGCGGCAAGCGACGGTTTTTGCTGCGTACCGTCGGCCGTTTCGAGAGCCTGGACGATATTCGCCAACTGGTGGTTGAGCGACGGGGAGACAGCCTGATTCGTCTGCAGGATCTGGCCGATGTCACGCTTGATCACGCGCGTATTGTTCAGCGCAGCTACGTCAATGGCGCCCCCGTTGTCAGTCTGGCTGTCAGGCGAGAAAGCGGCTCCAATGTGATTGCCATCAAGCAGGCCATGCTCGCCGAGATGGCGCTGGTCAATCAGGAGTTGCTTAACCCGCAGGGTATGCAGATCAGGCTGAATTCCGATGACGTGGTCTATGTCCGTGACTCGGTGGTCAATGTCTGGAAAAACCTGATCCTTGGCGCTTTGCTGGCGTCGGTGATCATGTATCTGTTTCTGCATTCCTGGCGGGTAACGCTGATTGGCGTCATGGGGATTCCGATCTGCACCATTGCCGCCTTTCTTGGCCTGATGCTGACCGGGCGTACGATCAACGTGATTTCCCTGGCCGGAGTCGCCTTCGCCATTGGCATGACGCTGGACAACAGTATTGTGGTGCTGGAGAGCATTGAACTGGAGCGCCGGCGCGGTCTGGATCGGCTGCGTGCTGCGGTAGCCGGGGTAAGCAGGGTCTGGCCCGCGATTCTGGCCTCGACACTGACGACGGTCATGGTGTTTCTGCCGGTGATGTTTATCCGTGAAGAGGCAGGGCAGCTGTATTCGGACATTGCCATCGCCATTACCTCGGCGATTCTGGTTTCCATGCTGGTTGCAATAACTGCCGTGCCTGCAGCCTGTGCGAGGCTGCGCGGCGGCGAGTTGGAGCCCGCCAGCGAACAGGGCCGGCTGGCCCGCCGCTGTGCTGATCTGGTGGGCTGGCTGCTGGCCAGCGCCCGGCGCCGCTTGCTTTGCGCCGCGGTAGTTATGGGGGGCAGCCTGCTGATTGTGCTGACGCTGACGCCGCCAGCCGAGTATCTGCCTGAAGGCGAGGAGGCCAAGACCTTCGCCATGATGAACGCGCCGCCCGGCTATAACCTGGCCAGCATGCAACAGATTGCGGATCAGGTTCAGGCGCACTTTCTGCCCTTTACCCAGGCCGCCGAGGCTGAGGACGCTGATAGTCCGGTGCCCCCAATCGCCATGCTGATGGTGAACGTTTCGACTGAAGGGTTGTGGATGATTGGTGTGCCTGCGGACCCGGCAGACATTGATGCGCTGATGCGTGCACTGGTCGAGCATTTTCGTACGTACCCGGGTATGCGCGCGTTCGCCACCCGGGGCTCGATTATCAGCAGCAATAACGGTGGTACGCGCAGCATCAACCTGGATATTTCCGGTCCGGATCTCGCCAGTCTCTACGAAGTGGCTCGTCTGGCCTACGACCGGGCTGGTGAAATCTTCGAGGATCCGTCGGTTCAGACCCAGCCCTCCAACCTCAGCCTGGCGCAGCCTCTGCTGCAGATTTATCCGGACTGGGAGCGCGCCGCCGAGCTGGGACTGGACGCCGAGCAAATGGGGTTTGCGGTGTCGGCCCTGACCAATGGCAGTTATGTCGGCGATTACTTTCAGGACGACGACAAGGTCGACATCTACTTCTACAACGCGATGGCTCTGCAGCCCGACCTGCAGACCCTGCGCGGTCTTACCTTATACACACCGAGCGGCCAGGTGCTGCCTCTGTCCTCGCTTGCGCGTATCGAAGAGGAGGTCGACACCAGCGTGGTGCGCCGGGTAGACGGCCGTCGCACCCTGACGCTGAATATCATCCCGCCGCGTTCTGTCCCTCTGGAGGCGGGAGTCGAGCAGGTGCGTACCGAGCTGGTCGAGTATCTGCGAGCCCAAGGGCAGGTACCGTTGGGGGTTAGCCTGTCGATCTCGGGTGCCGCCGACCAGCTGGATGCCACCCGCGAGTCGCTGGGCAGCAACTACCTGGCGGCGTTGTTGATTGTCTTTCTGCTGCTGGTGGCGATCTTCCGCCATTGGGGTTACCCGTTATTGATCATGGTCAGCATTCCGCTGGGCATGGCTGGCGGGCTGGCCGGGCTGGCGCTGCTGAATCTGGCCGGTTCCGCATTGGCAGCAGCGGGGCTGGGTGGCTTCAGTCAGCCGCTGGACATGATCACCATGCTGGGCTTTCTGATTCTGATGGGTACGGTCGTGAACAATCCGATCCTGATTGTGGATCGCGCCATCGATAATCTTGATCATCAGGGCATGACGCCGGTCGAGGCCGTTCGTGAGGCGGTTGAGGCGCGCCTGCGACCAATTGCCATTTCAACCTTGACCACCCTCTGCGGGATTGCGCCGCTGGTATTTCTGCCTGGCGCCGGTACCGAGCTCTATCGTGGTGTCGGTGTGATTGTCATGGCGGGCATACTCGGTGCCACCCTGGTTACCCTGACCCTGTTGCCAGTGATGCTGCATGGGGTGCTGAGCAGGCGCGTGAGGCAGCAGCCGTTGACCTGAAACCGCTATACTCCCCGCCCATCTGGCCTGTGTGGAGCGGTGATGCCTTATCTTGTTGCGGTAACCCTGTTATGGGCGGTTTCCTTCAGCCTCATCGGCGAGTATCTGGCCGGGCAGGTCGACAGCTATTTTGCCGTGCTGACGCGGGCCATGCTGGCCGGGCTGCTGTTTCTCCCGCTGCTGCGTATTCGATTGTTGCCGCGCCCGGTGGTGCCGGGGCTGCTGGTGGTTGGTGCGTTGCAGTTCGGTGTCACCTATATTTGCCTGTACCAGTCCTTCGAGTACATCTCTGTGCCCGAGGTGCTGCTGTTCACCATTTTTACGCCACTGCACGTGGCGCTGATTGATGATCTGCTGAACCGGCGTTTCAGTCTGGGGCCTCTGGTCGCCGCCGCGATTGCGGTGCTTGGTGCCGGAATCATGCGCTACGACGGGCTCAGCGACAGCTTTATCCGCGGCTTTCTGATTCTGCAGCTGGCCAACTTTACCTTCGCCGCCGGGCAGGTAGGCTATGCTCATCTGGTGCGTCGTTATGAGCTGACCTCAACCCAGCAGTGGCGCGGATTTGGCCTGTTCTTTATTGGCGCGCTGATGGTCATGCTGCCGGCCTGGCTGCTGCTCGGCAACCCGGAGCGCCTGCCGCACACCGCGCTGCAGTGGTCGGTGCTGGCCTGGCTGGGGCTGGTCGCTTCCGGACTTGGCTTTCTGTTCTGGAACCGGGGTGCAGCTCAGGTGGACGCCGGCACCCTGGGCATCATGAACAATGCGCTGGTGCCGGCGGGGCTGCTGGTCAATCTTCTGATCTGGAATCACGATGCTGACCTGCTGCGACTTGCAGCGGGCTCCGCGGTGATCGGGCTGTCGCTCTGGGTTAACGCCCGCTGGTCGCGCTGGTTCGGTTCTCGACCAGCACGGCCCTGACGACGATCAGGTCGGCCCGACAGGCAACGAAGCCAGTGAGGCCCTTGCTGGCGATTTCGCTCATCAGTCCCACTGGGATTTGGCGTAGCTGAACACCGGCAGCGACAGTTTCCAGCGAATCGCTGACATTCTCAGCAACAGGCCCACGCTGAAGGCAGCCAGCAGGTTGACGCTTTCGTTGACACCCTGATGTCGCAGGGCGAGATAGAGCAGAGCGACGACCAGCGAGACGCTGGCGTAGAGTTCATGACGCAACACCTGGGGCATTCTATTGCACATGATGTCGCGGATAATACCGCCGAAGATACCGGTGATGATGCCGGCCATAACCACCACTACTGTGTCGTAGCCGAGTCTCAGCGCGACATTGCAGCCAATGACGGTGAAGGCGACAAGGCCGATGGCGTCGAGCACCAGAAAAAGCTGGTGGAGGTGACGCATGAAGCGCGCCAGCACTATGGTTGCCAGGCCACCGGTGATGGTGATGTAGATGTAAAGGGGATGCTGGGTCCAGGTGATCGGGAAGTTGCCGAGCAGAATGTCCCGGACGGTACCACCACCCAGGGCGGTTAAAAAGGCGATAACGGCGACACCGAAAAAGTCCATGTTGCGTCTGCCCGCGGCAAGGGCTCCGGACATGGCTTCGGCGGTGATGGCGATGATATAGACAGAGGTCAGCACACAGTTCTCCTGCGTTTGCGTAGCCTCTCCCCCTGTCCTTGATACCTGAGAGTTTACAGGGTCATGCCCTGCTTGCCCCTTCGGTGGGCTGCCATGCAGCCTCTCTCCAGACGGCGTTAATCGTGTCCACAGTGCCTGTGCCTGAGCGTTTATGGGAGTTTGCGCCTTCGGCGGGGCTGAGCCCTCTCTCCTGCGGGGTGGCGATTGTACATCCGGAATGGCGGCGGGTCTTGTGTCTTTGTGTGACTCCGATCGATTGGAAGCCAGGCGCAGGGTTGTCGTCTGTGCCGGTCGGATTGCAGAGTGCTGGCTGGCTGGCCGGGCGGCCATGCGCGACTCGGTGCAGTCGCAACCGGGCTCAGATCGGCCCGGCGAAGGTGTCGCAGGCGGTGATGTCGCCGCTGTCGAAGCCGCGCTTGAACCATTTCACCCGCTGCGCCGAGGTGCCATGGGTGAAGCTGTCCGGCACCACATCCTGACCCGCCTGGCGCTGCAGGCGGTCATCGCCGATGGCACTGGCGGCGGTCAGGGCTTCATCCAGATCATCCGGGTCCAGCAGCTGGCGTTCGCGGTTGGCGGCGTGGCCCCAGAGGCCGGCAAAGCAATCGGCCTGCAGCTCCTGACGGACTGACAGCGCATTTACCTCGGCCTGGCTGCGGCCGGCGCCTGCCTGACGCACCTTCTGGCTGATGCCCAGCAGGGTTTGCACGTGGTGGCCCACTTCATGGGCGATGACGTAGGCCTGAGCGAAGTCGCCGGGGGCGCCGAGCTGCTGTTTCATGTCGTTGAAGAACGCCAGATCCAGATAGACCTGCTGATCGCCCGGGCAGTAAAACGGGCCAACAGCCGAACTGGCGCTGCCGCAGGCGGACTGCACGCGGTTGGAAAACAGCACCAGCTTGGGCTCCTGATACTGCCGGCCGATGCGCTGGAAAACCTGATGCCACGTGGTCTCGGTGTCGGCCAGCACCACGCTGACGAATTCGGTCAGCTCCTGCTCGGCGGGGGAGAGCGGTTGCTGGCCCTGTTGCGTCACCGGCTGGCCGCCACCGAGCAGCAGGGGCAGCAGGTCGATACCGAGCATCTTGCCGCCGATGATGGCGACTGCGCCAATGGCGAGAATCCAGCGGCCGCCGCGGGTGCCGATCAGCATGGGAATCAAGCGCAGCAGCAGCGCACCGCCGGCACCGGCGCTGGAGATGCTATCGCCTCTGCGGTCTTCGATATTGCTGCTTCGCCGTCTGCCTCGCCAATTCATCAGGGTCTCCTTGAATAACAGCTTACCGGATCAGCAGCGGAACCCGCCGCGACCGAATGTCCGTATAAACAGCCGGATAATACGGCGTTTGCAGTGATGCTTGCGCTGTTCCAGTCGAGCGGCCAGCGCATCTCTGTCTGTCGAGGCGGGGGAGCGCTGGAGCTGTGCTTCCAGGTTGCAAAGATCCTGCAGCTCGCCCAGTCGCTCACCCAGGCGCGTCAGCAGTGTCATCTGGCGATCGGCCGGCAGGCGCGCATCGTGCAGTTGTTCGCGCTGATACAGCGCGTATTTGATCCATTTGCGACAGCGGTGATAAAGCGCATCCTGATCACTGTTGCAGGCGCTGCGAGCAAGTTTGCGCGCGCGTTTGATGGTGCGCTGCAGGCCAATCTGCCAATGGTCGGCTGCGCCAGTGGCCGAATGGGGCCAGTCGGCCAGAACGGCGGCGAAGGCAGCGATCAGATGCTCGCTGTCGGTGCTGCTCGGCGCACGGGCATGTGATGCCTGCAGCAGCCGGCTGTTGAGTGCGGGGCTCAGCGGTGTGTCCAGCGTGCTGGCAAGTTGTTTGATCAGTTGCTGCTGTACGTGCAGATCGCGGCTGCCGGCCAGCGTTTTGGCGATCTGTCTGAGCTGCTGGTCCAACTGGCGCAACCGTTGGTGCCCTGCATACGGGCGGTACAGCTGCAGCAGCGCCCTCAAGCGCTTGCAGCAGACGCGTAACTGGTGAACTGCGTCGGCATCCGGTGCAGCTCCGTTGACGATTGGCAGCAGGGCGGCACGCACGCGGTTGCGGGCGGCTTGATAGAGCGGGTCAGCATCGGGTGTCAGAGCCATCAGTCGAGTGTAGGCCAGCGGCGCAGGGGCGAAAAGAGGGTGCTAGCCGAAAGCGGCAATGATGCTGTCTGCCAGTTCAGCCCGGCAGGCCAGCCCCAACTGGCGATGACGCAGCGTCTCGGGTACCAGTCCGCGCAGAGAGTGGCTGTCGATGGCCGGGCTCAGCAGGTCGATGTCGTCGCTGACCGCCATAACGGTTGCCCCCTGGCGGTGCTGCACCAGGCTCAGGGCCAGGTCTTCGGTATCCACCTGCAGGCTGGCATGGTCGGCCAACTCGGGCAGGCGCTCCAGGAAGGCGCTGCGCAGTTCGCAGTCGAGCCGGTCGATCCATGGATATTGGGTAGCCTGTTCCAGCTCAAGAGGCTGATTGAGGGACCAGCCGCGGGGCAGCAGCAGCCGGTACTCCTGTTCCATCAGCGCAATAAAGTGGTAGCCGGCTGGCACCTGCCGTTCACTCAGCAGCCAGAGGTCTGCACTTTGAGCAGGCTGGCTGCGTACCTGCAGGCGATAGTCCGTGAGCCTGCCGGCGGTCAGCTGCAGCAGGTAGCCGCTGTCGCGACTGGCCAGGCTGGCGTTGATACCGACCGACAGGGTGGGGCGCTCGACGCGCTTGAAGCGTTGCTCCATTTCGCCGGCGCTGCCAAGCAGGCGCGCGGCCTCCTGATAGAAGGCCTCACCCTCGGGCGTGAGCGTCACGCCTCTCTTGCTGCGGCTGAACAGCCGCAGGGCAAACTCCTGTTCCAGCTGGGCTACGGCGTTGGAGATGGAAGGCTGGGCGACATGGCAGCGCTCGGCCGCCGCGGTGAGGCTGCCAGCTTCGGCAGCGGCGCAGAAGTAGCGCAGACTGCGCAGATCCATGGTTATTCCTCGAAGGCTGGAAACCGGGCCAGGCCAGCCGCAACGAACTCGTCGTGGGCCGGAATGATCAACAGCTCCGGATCGCGTTGATGCAGCTCATGCACGCGTTTGAGCTGCTGGCTATTGCGCTCGCGGTCGCTGTCGACGTGGGATAGCCATTGCACGAATACCGGCCGTGGCTTGTTCCGTTCAACGCCTCGTTCGGTCCAGCTGGTATCGCCGATCAGAAACAGGCGCTTGCCTGAGGGCAGATTGACGAACAGCCCGGCCTGGCCGGCGGTATGGCCGCTCAGATCGACCAGAATCAGCTGACCGTCGTCAAACAGGTCGAGGCTTTGTTCAAAGCCCTGATAGGGCGTGTTGTCCAGTTCGATCTGTTGCCACTCGCGTTGGCCCTCCAACTGCTCGGCCAAAAAGGCTGGCGGCTCGCCGTGGTCGCGGGCTTCTTCCAGTGCGCCGGGCAGCACTTTTACTGGAATGCCGGGGAAGTCCGGCAACCCGCCGAGGTGATCCCAGTGCAGGTGGCTGGGCAGAATGAAGTCGATATCGTCAGCGCTGTAGCCGGCCGCTTCCAGCTGGTCGCGAGCCGGGTTCAGCTGCTCGTAGGCCAGCAGCGTGCGGTTGATCCAGTTGTTGCGGGCAAAGGCCTCGGCGGTCTGACGGCCCAGCCCGGTGTCGAACAGAAAGCGGCCTTTGGGGTGTTCGATCAGCACCGCGGCATGCACCAGATGGCGCTCGGTGGTCCAGCGTCCGCCACTGACCACCATCGCCTCGGCGGCGCCGCTGGACACGGCGGTGGGTATCACCGAAAGGCGCAGGTGTTCGACAGCCGGGGCGGCAAACAGCAGGCTGCTGCAAGCGAGCAAAATGGGGGCTAAAAGAGGGGCAAAGCGCTTCATGGGATGGCTCCGATGGGGTGAGAACCCACTGTGGCATCCGCTGAAGAATAGATTAAATATTCTTTATTGTTAGTTAAGGAATAAAAAAGTTATGGAAGGGCGACCGGTGTCGCCCTTCCTGATAGCGCTGCCTATTCGCTAGCGCTGGTGTTGCCCCGCAGTCTGGCGAGTACGCTGTTGGCGTCGGTCTTGCCGGTGGCAATACCGGCGCGTTGCAGGCGCTGGTCGAGTGCACTGCCGTCGTCCTCGTCCTGCAATTGCTGGAGGGCGGCGCCGACATCGCTGGCGTTGTCCTGACGGTGACGAATGCGCTCCAGAGAACTGGCCAGATCGCCCATGTGGGCCTGCAGGCCACGGGTCTGCTGACCGAGATTGCCCAGCAGGCGCTCGGCGCTGCGGTTCGCCCGTGCCAGCTGCAGTTCGCGGCGATACTGCTGGTGCATCTGCGCCGCGCGGCGCAGTTGTTCGCGCAGACTGGTTTCCTGCCGCTGCAGCTGCTCGGCCTGCTGGCGCTGTTGCTGCAACTGGTTCTCCTGCGCGGCGATCCACTCGGCCAGCTCGTAGGCCAGACCGGCTTCATCTCGCGCCAGTGCCTGCCGCGCCTGTTCTTCGCGCTGGGCCAGGTCGGTTCAGAGCTGCTCGTTGCTGCGCTGCAGTTGCTTGATGGTCGCCATCAGCCCGGCCAGCTCGCGCTTGGCCAGCAGCATGGCGTGCTCGGTGTCGCGCAGTTCCTGCTCCATGATGCGCAGGGCGTTGGCGTCGACCAGCTGTTCAAGCGGTTCATGGGCGCTGGCGCGGAACAGGGTGCCTACTTTTCTCCAGAGTGTCATGACGGTTACTCCGTATATTCTTTCAGCAGTTGCTGGGCGCGGGCTTCAGACAGGCGGTTGTGAATGCGCTTGCCTTCGTGTTCATCCCGCATGGTTTTCGACAGGGTGATGGTGGTGCTGACCAGAAACAGCGCACAGACCGACATGTAGCCCTTGACCAGCAGGTCGGTGGGCGCAAATACCACGCCCGCGCCGGTTGCCAGCAGGGCAATCGCGAATGACGCCTTGACGAAGAAAATCCAGCCTGAGGAGTTACTGTTGATCTCGGTATCCATGGTGTTGCCTCCAGAACGTGGGGTGCGCAGGGGGTTGTGGCTGCGTCTGGAGCGGACTGTGCACGGGCCTGATTGGCGGCGCCAGCGTTACCGAAAAGGTTGCGCAGAGGGGCGCTTAAGGTATTACATGGCGATACTTCTTGGTGGCCGGGCTCGGCCAGACTGGTAAAGGTATTGTCATATGGCGCAGACCGCAGCGATTGTCGCGGCCTTGAAAGGCGCGCTGAAAGAGCGTGGAATCACCTATCAGCAGGTTGCCGAGGCGCTTGAGTTGTCGGAGGCGAGCGTCAAGCGGCTGTTCTCCGAGCGGCAGTTTTCGCTGCAGCGGCTGGATCAGATCTGTGCGCTGCTGGGGCTGGAGATCACCGATCTGGTCCGCCGGCTGGATCAGGCCCAGCGCATCGATGCGCTGACTGCCGAGCAGGAGCAGGAACTGGTGGGCGATGACCGCCTGCTGCTGGTGGCGATCTGCGCGCTGAATCGCTGGAGTCTGGCGCAGATGCTCCATACCTATCAGCTCAGTGAGGTGGAAGCGGTGGGCCGCCTGGCGCGGCTGGATCGGATGGGGCTGATCGAGCTGCTGCCGGGCAACCGTATCAAGCCGCTGATCAGTCATGATTTTCGCTGGCAGCAGGGCGGGCCGATCCAGCGCTTCTTCGAGCAGCAGGTGCAGAGTGATTTCTTCCAGTGTCACTTCAACCGCCCGGGCGAGCTGCGCCTGTTCCTCAGCGGGATGCTGTCGCCGCAATCCACCGAGCAGATGCACCAGAAGCTGCAGCGTCTGGCCCAGGCGTTTCGGCATAGCCACCAGGAAGACCTGGTGCTGCCGCTGGAGCAGCGCTTTGGCGTCAGCATGATCATGGCGATTCGGCCTTGGGAGGTGGCGGCGTTTCAGCGCTTGCGCCGACCCGATGCGCTCAAGTTTTATCCGGGGCATCCGCGGGAGGTTCGTGCATGAGCCTGCGTCGACTGTTGGGGGATCGATTGTATCTGCTGCAATTGTGGCGTGACCGCTTCGAACTGCGTGATCTGCACTCAGGCGAGGTGATCAGTGAGCCGCCTCTGGTGGTGCTGGGTGATCAGGCTGGCAAGGTGGTGTTTGTCGCGGCGGGCCACGAGGCGCTGAGCATGGCGCTCGAAGAGGGCATGCGTCGGGTCAGCGTCACCGACCATCCTCGGGTGCTGATTGGCGACTTCGCACTGGCTGAAAAGTACCTGCAGTGGTTATTGCGCAAGGCCGCAGGCAACCGGTTGTTTCCAGCCGCGCCGCGTCTGGTGATGCAGCAGCGCGACTGCCTGGAAGGCGGCCTGACCGAGGTCGAGTTGCGGGTGTTGCGTGAACTGGCGTTGGGCGCCAGCGCTCGTGAGGTGCTGGTTGTGGAAGGTGCGCAGCAGCTGAGCCTGGAGCAGGTTGAACAGGCGTTTGCCGATCAGCGCAAGGGCGCAGGCAAGCGGGCGTCGTCACTGGTGAGCGGGGTGGTGACGCTGGTGGTGCTGGCTGCGTTTGCAGCTGCAGTCTTGCTGCGTAACGTGGGCAACTGACGGGCGCCCGCAGGCGCCCGCTGCGGGATCAGAACTCGGCGTTGTGGTAGATGTTCTGCACGTCGTCGAGATCGTTAAGCATGTCGGTGAACTTCTCGAACATGGCAACATCGTCGCCGCTGATTTCGGTGGTGGTCTGCGGCACGAACTGGATCAGGTCGGCCTCGAAATCGAGCTCACCGAAGGTATCGATCAACGCCTGTTTGGCCTTGAAGTATTCGGTATGCGGGGCGAATACGGTGATTACGCCGTCTTCGTTTTCGATGTCGGTGACGTCGACGTCGGCCATCATCAGGGCTTCCAGCGTGGCTTCCTCGTCGCCACCCCTGAAGGCCAGGATCGCGCAGTGATCGAACATGTGGCTGACGCTGCCTTCGGTGCCGATCTTGCTCTTGGTCTTGGTGAAGCAGTTGCGCACGTCGGCGAAGGTGCGGTTCGGGTTGTCGGTCAGGCAATCGACGATCACCATGCAGTTACCGGGGCCGAAGCCTTCATAGCGGGCCTTTGCGAAGTCCTCGCCACCGCCGCCCTTGGCCTTGTCGATGGCCTTGTCGATAACGTGGCCGGGGACCTGGTCCTTCTTGGCGCGATCAATCAGGCCGCGCAGCGCCAGGTTGCCATCGGGGTCGACGCCGCCGGACTTGGCGGTAACGTAGATCTCCCGTGCGTACTTGCTGTACAGCTTGGTTTTGGCGTCGGCCGTTTTGGCCATGGATTCCTTGCGGTTCTGATAAGCGCGACCCATGTGCGAGTGTCCTGTCGAAATTTCGAAAAACAGCGATTCTACTCGCAGTTGGCGACGGATATCCACGCTTGCGGTGTCCTCTGTTGACGAACTGAAGCGCTGCCGGGCCAACGGGGCCTATCGGGCGTATGATGGGCTTTTTGCCGGAGGAGGGGGGAGCGTGATTTCCAGATTGCCATCCTGGATTGAGGCGGGTGCCTTTACCCTTGCGTTGATGGCCGGCGTGGTCAACGCGGTCGGTCTGCTGGGTTCAGCCATCAGGCGGTGTCGCACCTGACCGGCACCTCGACGCTGCTCGGGGTTGGTCTGACGCACCTGCAGTCTGCCGAAGTGCTGCATCTGTTGCTGGTGCTGCTCAGTTTTGTGTTGGGGGCGGCGTTCAGCGGGTTGTTTATCGGCAGCAGTGCGCTGGAGCATGGCCGTCGCTATGGCGTTGCGTTGCTGGTGGAAGCGCTGTTGCTGGTGCTGGCGATGTTCGCTCTGCAGGGCAACAGTCTGGCCGGGCACTATCTGGCGTCGGCCGCCTGTGGGCTGCAGAACGCGATGGTTACTACCTACAGTGGAGCCATCATTCGCACCACCCACGTTTCAGGCATCTTCACTGATCTGGGCGTCATGCTGGGTGCGCGTCTGCGCGGGGTGCCTATGGACCGGCGCAAGGCAACCCTGTTTCTGCTGTTGATTGGCGGTTTTATTCTGGGCGGTACGATCGGCGCGCTGGGCTTTGACCAGTGGCAGTTCAGGGCGCTGTTGGTGCCGGCGGGGATGGCTGTGGTACTGGCGCTGGTGTATCAGGGGGCAGTGCTACGGCGGCAGTAGGCAAGCCTGGTCGAGCGGATATGATGTCCTACTGCAAGTTGTCCAGGGTAATGACAATCTCGCCGTCCATGTCCATGGGTGGCCGGATCGAATATCGGTCCCCGTCTTCGTCCTGTGCGGTCAGCTCCTCCAGCTGTCTATTTCCTGTCGGGCTTTGCAACAGGATACTGGCGCCGTCCGGGAGTACGTCGTTGCCCAGAATGTCGTCTGAGGGGCAGGAATCGCCTCGGTAAAGAACGTAGACGAACTGGATCTGATATCCCGTGTTGTTGGTGATTTTGATGGGGGCGTCTGCGGCGGCCGCTTTACCGCTTAGGAGCAGCACGAGCACAAGCATGCGGCAGAGTGTTCTGATCATGGGGGTGTCCAGGGCAGTGAGGTTATCGGGTGTCTACATCCAGGGGAGACACTGGGCCTCTCCCAGCAGCTGAGGTTGTTGACCTGGAGACAGGGCGGTCGGGGACCGCCCCGCGCTGACATCAGTCCATATCATCCAGAGTGAATACGACGTCGTGACGGGCGACGTCCAGATCCCAGATGGTATAGGTGTCGCCGTCTTCATCCTTGGCACGGATGTCAAAGATCGATGATTTGGCGTTACGCAGATTGACGCGCACGGTATGCCCATTGGGCAGAATGTCGTCATCCAGCACATCCTCTTCCCATGAGTCGGACTTGGCATGGCTGACATACAGGTAGTAGATGTCATAGCCGGTGTTGTTGGTTACCTCTACGTAGCCGTCAAAGCCAGCGGCCGCGTGACCACTGAACAAAAACAGAACGGCAAACAGTGCCAAGGCTTTCTTGATCATTTCTCTCTCCCTGAATGCGCCTTTGTGGCAGACGCAAAAGCTGGTCGGTCAAACCGAAAAAAGATACGGCAACGGCCTCGCGGCGACTCGGCCTACCGCAACAGTGGTAGATCGGGGCAGCTTGTCCGAACGGGTCGCCAGTGCATGGCTGGCTGATTAGAAGCATATCGCCATCTGCTTTTATGGCAAGTACCTGAATCGGGGTATTTCTCCGATCAGCTGTGGGAAGCCGCCTGGACGCCATCGTGGCGTTATTCTGGCGGCTTAGCCCAGAGTCGTCCCTCGAAGCAAGGAGCGAATGCCTTGCAATGGGTATCTGAAAGGTGGGTCCGCGAACGGGCGCTGCAGTTCCGCTGCTGTGCCCGCCCTCGCCGAGTTGGCAGTCAGGGCGGGTGGGTGGGACGGTTACTCGACGGTGATGGTGATGCGCTCGGAGGCGACCGAGGGTGACAGGGGGACGTGATTGTGGTCACCGACCACCAGTTGCAGGGTGTGCTTGCCCGGGGGCAGCTCGAGGCTGGTCTGGGTTTGGCCGCCGCCGAAGTGACGATGATGATCGTCGGCTGGAATCGGCTGACCGGCCGGAGGCAGTTGATCGGTATCGATCAGCAGATGGTGGTGGCCGGTTGCGGCGCGCTCGACGCCAGCAGGGGCAACGCCCATGCCACTGAGCCCGAACTGCACTGTGACCGGTGAGCTGACGGTGGCGCCGTCAGTTGGTGATATGAAGTAGACGCTGGCATCCTCCGGCGCGGCGGTCTCGGCCATGGTCACAGTGGCGGCACTGGCGAGCAGCAAGCCGGCTAGCGTGGGGAGTATCCGTTGCATGTGTTGCCTCCTCGGGTTGGGGGTCAGGCAGAGCGCGGAAAAGACACCCTGCAACTCACTCTAGACTGCCCGGCGTAGTCACGGTTCCTCAACTGCCGGAAGTTTGCTTCTCGCCTCGATCCTACCTACCCTGTGAGGAAACACGTTCCTGCCGGGAAGTCTTCGATATGGCTTTGCCGGTGCTTCTGCGCAGCCTGCTGCGTATCGGTTTTACTCAGTCAGCCAAGCGTCTCTGCGCTTGGCTTCATATTTTGCGGAATCCCTACAGGAGGCCACATGTCTGCTCTGTCCCGTCTCACCGAATCCCGCCTGTTTCGCCAGCAATGTCTGGTGGGCGGCCAATGGGTTGCTGCCAGTGATGGTGCGACGATCGAGGTGGATAATCCCGCCAGCGGCGAGATCATCGGCAGCGTGCCCAGCCTGAGCGAGGCGCAGCTCACCGAGTGTATCGCCCAGGCCGACCAGGCCTTTGCCGAGTGGCGAAAGACCACCGCGCTGGAACGTGCTGACCTGTTGATGCGCTGGTACGACCTGATGCTCAGGCACCGCGAGGACATTGCCAGCCTGATGACGCTGGAGCAGGGCAAGCCGCTGGTGGAATCCCGTGGTGAGGTGGACTACGCGGCGTCCTTCATTCGCTGGTTTGCCGAGGAAGCACGCCGTGTTTACGGCGAGACCATTCCCGGTGCCAAGCCCGGGCAGCATATTGTGGTGACCCGTCAGCCGATTGGGGTGACTGCAGCCATCACGCCCTGGAACTTCCCGGCGGCAATGATTACCCGTAAGGCCGGTGCCGCGCTGGCAGCGGGCTGCCCGATGATCGTCAAACCGGCCAGTGCCACGCCGTTCACCGCGTTGGCGCTCGGTGTGTTGGCGGAGGAAGCGGGCATTCCGGCGGGTGTGTTTAACGTAGTGACCGGCAAGGCGTCGATGATCAGTGAGGTGCTGACCGGCAGCGAGACGGTGCGCAAGCTGAGTTTTACCGGCTCGACCAGTGTCGGTAGTCAGCTGATGGCGCAGTGCGCCGAGCACGTGCAGAAAGTGTCGCTGGAGTTGGGCGGCAATGCGCCCTTTATCGTGTTTGACGATGCCGATCTGGATCGTGCGGTCGAGGGGGCCATGGTCTGCAAGTTCCGCAACACCGGGCAGACCTGCGTCTGCGCCAACCGTTTTCTGGTCCAGAGCGGCATTCATGACCAGTTTGTCGAGAAACTCGCCGAGGCGATGGGCAAGCTCAAGCTGGGTGACGGATTTGAAGAAGGCGTGACCCAGTCCGCGCTGATCAATCGGGCCGCGGTGAAAAAGGTACAGGAACACTTTGACGATGCATTGGCCAAAGGTGCTGAGCATGTTGCCGGCGCCTCACCTGGCGAGGCCAAAGGCAACTACGTTGAGCCCGTGCTGGTGACCGGTGTGACCCCGGACATGCAGGTCTGCGCCGATGAAACCTTCGGCCCGCTGGCCGCGGTGATGCGTTTCGACACCGAGGAGCAGGCCATCGCACTGGCCAACGATACGCCCTACGGGCTGGCTGCCTATTTCTACAGCACCAACATCCACCGCGTCTGGCGTGTTGCCGATGCGCTGGAGGCCGGCATTATCGGCATCAACGAAGGCGCGGTGTCCAACGCGGCGGCACCCTTTGGTGGCGTCAAGGCCAGCGGGCTGGGCCGTGAGGGCTCGCGGCACGGGCTGGATGAGTACACCGAGATCAAATACCTGTGCATGGGCGGGGCCTGACAGATGACCGAGCCAAGGCGCATCGCCCTGATGCCCGGCGATGGTATCGGCCCGGAGGTAATGGCGGCCGCGGCCGAGGTGCTTGCCGCGCTTGATCGCCAGACCCCGCTCGGTCTGACCTGGGACTGGCTGGACTGGCCGTCGACCGATTGGCACCGCCAGCACGGCGAGATGATGCCCGCCGATGCCCTGACCCGGGTGCAAGCCTATGACGCGCTGCTGATGGGCGCATTGGGCGATCCGGGGCCGCTGACTGATGCCGAACGCTACTGCCTGCCCGACAGCGTCTCGCTGGCACCGCTGCTGCAGTTTCGCAAGGGGCTGGACCTGTGGGCCTGCGAGCGGCCGGCGCGCTTGTTGCCTGGCGCACCGCAGTATCTGGCTGATCCCCGCGCGGCCGAGGTGGACATGCTGGTGATTCGCGAGAACAGTGAAGGCGAGTACGTCAATCAGGGCGGCAGGCTGCACCGCGGCAGCGCCGATGAGGTGGCGACGCAACTGGAAGTGTTTACCCGCCGGGCCACAGAGCGGCTGATTCGCCATGCCTTTGCCCGTGCCCGTGAGCGGTTGGCTGCACGGGGGCAGGGCAGTCGCGACTTCCATTGCGCGAATAGGGGACGGGCGGCGGCGCAGGTGTGCCTGATCACCAAGCGCAACGCCCAGCCGTTTTGGGGCGATCTGTACACCGAGGTGTTTGCCGAGGTTGCCGCCGAGTTCCCCGAGATAGGCGTTCATCACGAACTGGTCGACGCCGCCTGCATGAAGTTCGTGCAGTGCCCGTGGACCTTCGACGTGGTCGTGGCGAGCAACTTGCATGGAGACATTCTGACGGATCTGGCCGCCGTGCTTTCGGGCGGACTGGGGCTGGCGCCGTCGTGCAATATCAATCCGGACAGCCGGGCGATGCCCGCGCTGTTCGAACCCACACATGGCAGCGCGCCGGATATCGTCGGCCAGGGGCTCGCAAACCCTGCTGCCATGCTGCTCACCACAGCACTGATGCTGGATTGGGTGGGCTGCGCACAGGCTGCTGAACGGCTGCGTCTGGCGGTTGCCAAGGATCTGGCGACCACTGCAGGCCAACAGCGGACCTGTCGGGATGTGACTGCTGGCGTGATTGCCGCGCTGCACTGATCCCGCTCGCGTGTCAGGACACGCTCTGCGTGTCGCTGGCCGATCAGATACGGGCTCCGGCCCGCCGAAAGGACAGGAGAGATGGCTATGCACCATTTGTCACCGCTACTCAAGCAGGCCAGCCAGGTCTGTGTCGATCACGGCGAAGGCAGCTGGCTGGTTGATACCGACGGCCGCCGCTATCTGGACTTTACCTCCGGCATTGGTGTGACCAGCACCGGCCATTGTCATCCGACCGTGGTGGCGGCGGCGCAGGCGCAGGTCGGCCGCGTGATTCACGCCCAGTACACCACGGTGGCGCATCGGCCGATGCTGGAACTGACCGATGCGCTGGCCGAGCGCATGCCTGAGGGCATCGACTCGGTGGCGTTCAGCAACTCCGGCTCCGAGTCGGTCGAGGCGGCCCTGCGCCTGGCGCGGCAGGCCACCGGACGGGCCAATATCATCGTGTTTGACGGCGGCTTTCACGGTCGCACCATGGCCGCCGCCTCGCTGACCACTTCTGGCACCAAGGTGCGTACCGGTTTTCATCCGATGATGGCCGGGGTCGAGGTGTCGCCCTTCCCGCATGCCTATCGCTATGGCTGGACCGAGGAAGAGGCTACCGCGTTTGCCCTGCGCGAGCTGGACCACATTCTGAAAACCCGCACTGCGCCCAGCGACACCGCCGCCATGCTGATCGAGCCGGTGCAGGGCGAATTTGGTTACTACCCGGCCAACAAGGCGTTCATGCAGGGGCTGGCCGAACGCTGCCGGCAGCACGGCATTTTGCTGATCTGCGACGAGATTCAGGCCGGCTATGGGCGCACCGGACGGTTCTGGAGCCACAGTCACTTTGACGTCACCCCGGATATCGTGATCACCGCCAAGGGTCTGGCCAGCGGCTTCCCGCTGTCGGCCATTGCCGCTTCCGAAGCCCTGATGAGCAAGGGCCTGGCCGGTTCACAGGGCGGCACCTATGGCGCCAACGCGGTGGCCTGTGCGGCGGCGCTGGCGACGCTGGAGGTGATCGACAGTGAGCAGCTGGTCGAGAACGCCGCCCGCCAGGGCGAGCTGCTGAATGAGCGCCTGCACGGGCTGAAAGAACGCTTCCCGATGATCGACACCCTGCGCGGCAAGGGGCTGATGCTGGGGATGGAAATCGCCGATGACTTCCGCACCCCGCGCGGTGATCTGGCCGCTCGGCTGACCAGCGCGGCGGAAGCGCAGGGGCTGTTGCTGCTGCGCTGCGGCACCGAGGGGCAGATCGTTCGCTGGCTGCCGCCGCTGACGGTCAGCAGTGCCGAAGTAGATGAGGCGGTAGCCCGCTTCACCCGGGCAGCAGAGCAGGTGGCGGCATGACCCGCGTGCTGGTGCTGGTTGCGCCCGGCGAAGCGCCGCTGCCGGGGCTGGATGATCTGCCGACCACGGTAGAGCTGCGCACGGTCAGCAGCGAGTCTGATCTGCGCAGGCATTTGCCGCAGACCGATGTGCTGGTGGTGACGGATTTTCGCACCGACCTGCTTGAGCGCTGCTGGCCGGACGAGCACCGCATTCGCTGGGTCCACGCCACCAGTGCCGGCGTTGATGCGTTGATGTTCCCGGCGCTGCGGGACAGCGATGTGCTGCTGACCAACGCGCGCGGTGTGTTTGATCTGGGCATTGCCGAGTACGTGCTGGGTGCGGTGCTGATGCACGCCAAGGACAGCCTCGGCAATCTGGCGCTGCAACGCCAGCAGCGCTGGCAGCATCGCGAGACCGCGCTGGTGGCCCGGCAGCGGGCGCTGGTGATCGGCGCCGGGTCCATCGGCAGCGAGGTGGCGCGGCTGCTGTCGGCGCTGGATATCGAGGTGATCGGCATCGCACGGACCGCCCGCAGCGCCGAACACTTCAGCCGCGTACTGGCCAGTGAACAACTGGATGGCGCGTTGCCCGAGGCTGACATTGTGGTGATTACCGCACCGCTGACCGACGCCACGCGAGGCTTGATCAACCGCGACCGGTTGGCGCGCATGCGCTCCAATGCGCTGCTGGTCAACGTCGGCCGCGGTGCCATCGTGGTGACCGACGATCTGGTCGCGGCCCTGCAAGCCGGCCAGTTGGGGGGCGCCGTGCTGGATGTCGTGGACCCCGAGCCGCTGCCGGAAGGCCATCCGTTGTGGGATCTGCCCAATGTGATGCTGTCTGCGCACATGGCGGGCGACTTTATCGGCTGGCGCCGTGCGCTGGGCGAGCAGTTCATGGCCAACCTGCAGCGCTGGCTGGCCGATGAGCCCCTGCTCAATATCGTGAACAGGGGGAAATAGCGCCCGGCAATAAGGCGAAGTCCGGGCTCTCTGGCACTGAGGAGGCGAATATGTCCAACGACATTCTGGCAATGACGGCAACCCAGCTGCGTGCGCATTTTGTTGATCGACAGCTGTCACCGGTCGAGGTGGCCAATTGTCTGCTTGATCAGATTGAGCGTGTTGATGGGCAAACCAACGGCTTCTGTCTGGTAGACCGGGAGACCAGTGTGGCACTGGCACGTGCAGCGGAGCAGCGCTATGTCGATGGGTGCCCCAGCGGGCTGCTGGACGGCGTACCGGTGGCGGTCAAGGATGTTTTCCTGACGCCGATGTGGCCGACCCTGAAAGGCTCGCACACGGTCGACCCGCAAAGCACTCTCGGCAAGACTGGCGCCTGTACCGCGGCGCTGGCGCGCCACAACTATGTGCCGATCGGCAAGACCACAACGCCGGAGCTCGGCTGGAAAGGGGTGACCGACAACCCGGTTGACGGGGTCACCAACAACCCCTGGAATCCGGACAAAACCGCCGGCGGCTCCAGCGGCGGCAGCGGGGTGGCGGTTGCCCTGGGCATGGCGCCGTTGGCGCTGGGGACCGACGCCGGCGGCTCGATTCGGATTCCTGCCTCCTTCTGCGGCATTGTCGGTCTCAAACCCTCCTTTGGTGAAGTACCGCACTGGCCCTCCAGCCCTTTTGGCACCCTGGCCCATGCCGGGCCGATGACCTGGACGGTTGAAGACTGTGCGCTGATGATGAATGTGCTGGCCGAGCCCGATTACCGCGATACCCACGCTGTGCCGCGCCGCAATATCGACTATCTGGCTGAGTTGCGCAGCGGGGTAAAGGGTCTGAAGATCGCCTACAGCCCCAACCTGGGCTATGTGGATGTTGATCCCGAGGTGGAAGCAGCCGTGGCCGAGGCGGCCCGCGTGCTGGCCGAGCTGGGGGCCGAGGTAGTGCGGGTTGACCCCGGTTTCAGTGATCCGCTGGCTGCCTTTGGTCATCTGTTTTACGGCGGAGCGGCCAATGCCATTCGCGACCTGGGGCCGAAGAAACGGGCGGTGATGGATCCGGAACTGGTCAAGGTATCGGAAAAGGCCGCGCGCCTGAGCATGCTGGACTACATGGGGGCGGTGAACGAGTCGATGGCGCTGCGCGAGCGCATGGCGACCTTCCATCAGAAGTACGACCTGTTGCTCACCCCGACCCTGCCACTGACCGCCTTCAAGACCGGGCGCGAGGTGCCGGAGGACTGGCCAAGCACCCGCTGGCCGACCTGGACCCCCTTTACCTATCCGTTCAACATGACCGGCCAGCCGGCCATCTCTGTGCCCTGCGGCTTTGACAGCCAGGGGCTGCCGATTGGCCTGCAACTGGTGGGCGCGCGCTTCAATGATGCTCTGGTGCTTCGCGCGGGGTATGCGTATCAGCAGGCCGCTCCGTTGACCGACCGCCGTCCGGCGCTCTTTACCACCGTCAAGGAGTAATGCCATGCCGCTGGGAAACTCCGATATTGATCTGTATGAATCCGAAGACCCGATCTGGAATCCGGCGCTGCTGACCATTCCCATTCCGGGGATTCGCAAGATGGTCAATCTGGCCGCCAACATGGAGGATGTGATCCATCTGTCCATCGGTCAGCCGGATCTGCCGGCGCCGGATGTGGTGGTTGAAGCGTCGGTCGAGGCGCTGCGCGCCGGGCAGACCGGCTACACCATGGACGCCGGCCTGCCGGAGCTGCTGGAATCGCTGGCGGAGTACTACAGCGAGCGCTACCAGCGGCCGTTGACGCCGGACAACATCATGGTCACCACCGGCGCGACCGAGGCGCTCTATCTGGCGCTGACAGCGGTTGCAGCCCCAGGCCGTCACTTTATCGTGCCGGATCCGGCGTTCATGCTCTATGCACCGCTGATTCGCATGAACGGCGGCGAGGTGACCGAGATATCAACGCGTGCCGAGAATCATCACCAGCTTGATCCGCAGGAGGTGATCGATGCCATTGAGCCGCATACCTACGCGATCATTCTCAACTCGCCGAGTAACCCGACCGGCACGCTGTATCCGCGCGAGACGCTGGAGGCGATTCTGGAAGAGGCGGCCTACCGTGGTATCCATGTCATCAGCGATGAGGTGTACGACCACCTGATCTATGACGGGCGAGAATACCCGTCGGTGCTGTCGTGCTGCAGCGATCTGGATCACGTGATGGTAGTCAGCAGTTTTTCCAAGACCTACAGCATGGCCGGTATGCGCATCGGCTGGCTGATCGGCAGCCAGGCGGCAATCAAGAAGTTGCGGCGCTATCACATGTTCACCACCACGGTCGCCAATACCCCGTTCCAGTGGGCCGGGGTGGCTGCGCTGCGCAGCGGCGGTGCCTTCATCGAGCAGATGCTCAGCGAGTACACCCGCCGTCGCGACCGGCTGGTCGAGCTGGTGGAACAGACGCCGCACCTGACCGGCTACAAGCCCGAGGGCGCGTTTTATCTGTTTCCGTCGCTGCCGGAAGGGGTCAACGGCACCAACGTGGCGTTGCGGTTGCTGAAGGAAACCGGGGTCTGCACCATTCCCGGCGAGACCTTCGGAAACAGCTGCAGCAATGCCTTGCGGCTGAGCTATTCCACCTCGCTGGAGCGGATCGAGCAGGCATTCGAGCGGATTATTCCGTGGATGGAGAAGCAGGATTTTGATTAGGGCGGGGCCTTTATGGCTGGCAGTTGCGCGCTCAACCCTTTTGGCGCGGGCCGTTAATGGTTGGCCGTTTCATACGCTGCGTTGCTGCTGAAGCAGCTTTTCGCCTTGGCGATCCCCCGGGGCACCCGACTACGCGGCCCTTCGGGTTCGCTGCGTTGCTCGATTTATCGGGGAGTCATAAAACTCGTCGCTGCGCTCCTCAGACAGCCTATGACTCTTTTTCCCGATAAATCTGCGCTACTCGCCCGCGTAAACGGGACGAAACCCGGGTGCGCACTCCACCATTCGAGCACGTTGCAAGTTGCTGATCGCTCCCACGCTCTGCGTCACTAGTGTCCGGTAAAAAAACGCGGGGGCGGCTCCAGCCCCCGCAACCGCACATTATTCGTTGATAATCGGCCTTCAAGACTCGATTTGAACGGCCTGACATGTTTTCACAAACCCGGTTTTCCC
>NZ_JBSXON010000066.1:0-3930 GCF_056859475.1 Halopseudomonas sp. L-58 | reverse complement strand
TCGAAGACAATGAAGTGCCGGAGCTCAATCTGGAACAGGTCAATGGCGTAGGCTCGCGGGTGGTTGAAGGTGAAGACCTGGTCTTCAACGTCACCATGAGCGAACAGTCCACCGAGGCCGTGACCGTCAGCTGGACCCTGAGCTTCAACACCGCCAGCGCGGCGGATCTGGATAGCCAGCCCATCAGCGGTGTGCTGGAGATTCCGGCCGGTGGTCTGAACGGCGAGATTCGTATTCCGACCCTGGACGACCCCCTGTTTGAAGGCGGTGTCGGCACCTTCGAGAACCTGACCCTGACCCTGAGCGACCCGAACGGGGCGACGCTGGGTACTGCCAGCCTGCAGGGTCAGATCGAAGACAACGACTCCTTCTCTGGTGGCACCACCGATCAGTATGGGGTCACCGAGGGCAGCACTCTGGATACAGACGCCGATGACACTATCAATGGCGTCCTGTTCAATGATCCGGCTGGCCGCAGTGTATCGAGCGTGTCCAATAACGCAGACGGCACTGGCGCTACAACCGTCGGCTCGACTGGTGCTGTGCTGACCACCGCGCTGGGTGGCACCGTTACTGTGTTCGCCAACGGTGAGTTCACCTATGACGCACCGGTGCTGGATCACCCGCTTGCCGATCCGTATCTGACCGACAGTTTCTACTACACCGCCACTGACGGCACCAATACCGCAGACCCGGTATTGGTCAACATCCGTGTGTATGACACAGTGCCCCTGATCTCTGCAGTAGACGATATGACTACCTCGAATGAGGCTGGTGTTACCGTCGGCAACTGGTCTTATAGCGGTGGTGCCGATGGCCTGTCGGATGTTGCATCTGACCTGGAAAGCGGCATCAATTTGAGCTTCGATGCTGCAGGCCTGGGTGAGGCATTCTCCGCCGTGCGCGAAGACGTCTACAACGCCGGCGAGTATCAGGGTGAGCTGCTGACCGTCAGTTATGCCGATGGTACCGACAGCTACACTTACTTCACCCTGTTCATGAAGGTGGATGGCACCTACGAATTTAATCTGGTTACGCCCAAGCCAACCGGCTCGGAAGATGTGGTATTCACCAGCATCAACGGGGGTATCGCTCCTACGCTGTGGGCGTCTCAGGTTATCAATAACTATGATGGGGCGACCGATATTCGCTTCACCGCGACCAAGAACGGCAGCACCGACGAGGTGAACTGGGGTAATCAGGGCATTGGCTCCGACAACAACCTGTTCTCAATTGGCGAAACACTGACGCTGGCGTTCTTTGACGCCACCGGTACTTCAACCCTGCCGGCGGCGGACGCGACCAAACTGGTCGATTCAGCCACCCTGACGTTCAACTTCAATGGCAGCGGCGATGACGCCAAGATCAGCATTGATGTGCTGGATGAAAACGGTGACGTCATCGCCACGTTGAATGACATCGCGCTGACCGACACCTCACCGACGATTCTGATCAGTGCCGATGATCTGAATATCGATGGTTTCTATGGCGTCACCATCAAGCACCAGGGTGGCTTTGACAGCACCAATGGTGATGAGATTCGTCTGGCCTCGATGGATATCGAAACCGCATTGCTGCCGGCTGACACCCATCTGGACTTTGGCGTCGAGATTGTCGATGCCGACGGCGACACCGACGATGCCCAGTTCAGCGTGGACGTGAATTCTCCTGCGGTTGACCAGCTGATTGTTGGTACCGCCGAAGATGACACCCTCAACGCCGGGCGTGGCAACGACATCATCATCGGTGATGTCGAAGGCTCCTACAGTGTCGTTGTGCCGGATGACTACAACATCGCCCTGATGGTGGATTTGTCTGCAAGTATGAATGACAGCTCGGGTACCGCAGGCAAAAGCCGTCTGGAGTTGATGAAAGAGTCGCTCACCAAACTGGTCAATGACCTCGGCTCGCATGGTGGTGTGGTGAACGTCCGGCTGATCACCTTCGGCGGCGATGTCGGCCAGGAAACCAGCTACTCACTGAACAGCCCGGCTCAGCTCAATGCTTTGCTGCTGGCAATTTCCGGCCTGGCAGCTTACTCGGGCTCTACCGATATGGGCGGCACCAACTACGAGGCTGTGCTGCGCGCAGCCAAGAGCTGGTTCGATACCCAGACCCCTGGTACGCCTGACTTTGAAAACCTGGCGCTGTTCCTGACCGATGGTAACCCGACATTCCATCTGAACAGCAGCGGTAACCCGACCGATGGCGGCAGTGGCAACAGCACTCAGTACTGGGATCTGGCTGATGCGGTAAGCGCCATGGCCTCGCTGGTGGGGCAGCCCTACAGCGTCAAGGTCAATGCCATTGGCATTGGTGACGGCAGTAATACGGACTATCTCCGCTTCTTCGACAACACCGATACCACAGGCAATGCCTCGGTTTGGATCGATGGGGGGCGGATCAGAGGGCCGGTCGGCGAGGTTCAAAACGTCGATACCGCAGAGGATCTGGAGCTGGCTCTGGACAGCAGCGTGACCGTGGTACCGAAGGTTGGTGATGACACCCTGGTCGGCACAGCCGGTGATGACATCATCTATGGCGACACCGTCAGCTCGGACAGCCTGGGTACCGACTACGCCGGCATGGGTTATCAGGGTATTGTCGATTACCTGACTGACACCCTCGGCCATGCGCCCAGCACCGAAGAAGTTATCGCACTGCTGCGGGCCAACCCGCTGGACTTCTATGACCAGACCACCACACAAGGCGGGGCCGATACCATCACTGCTGGTGCTGGTAACGACCTGCTGATGGCCGGTGCCGGCGACGACGTGCTGATCGGTGGTCAGGGCAATGACATCCTCTACGGCGGCCTCGGCTCTGACACCTTCGTCTGGCAGAGCGGTGATGCCGGCGCGGTTGGCACCCCGGCAGTCGACATGGTCATGGACTTCTCCCTCGGGACCGACGTGCTTGACCTCAGTTCGCTGCTGGGCGATATCACTCCCTCTGAAATTGCTGACTATCTGCAGGTCACCAGCGCCTCGGTTGATGGCGTGGCTAGTGCCCAGCTCAATATCAGCAGCACAGGCGATATTGCCAGCGGTGCCGATCAGGTGATTCTGGTCAAGGGGCTCAGCGTGTCTGATATCAACAGCATGCTGGCAGGCCCGGATCCGAGCCTGATTGTCTAAGCGTCAGTAAAAGCAAGGGCCAGGGGCCGACATCGGGTGACCGGTGTCGGCCCTTGTTCTATAGTCGCTGTATCAATCCAGCCTCCGGCAGAAGGGGAGTGCATGTACGTCAAGCGTGACACCGATGGCGCAATCAGCGCGATTTCCAGCGAGGCCGGCAACGGCTTCTCCGAATGGCTGGCCGATGACGCAAGGGAACTGATGGAGTGGCAGCAGGGCCGCTCGATGAAGGAAAGCCTGCAACGTCTTCAAGGCAGCGATGCCGATATGATCCGGGTGCTGGAAGACCTGATCGAAGTCCTGTTGCAGCGTGGCGTCATTCGCATTACCGACCTGCCAGAAGCCGCCGTCGCCAAACTCAACAGCCGCTCCGCCGAACGGGCAAAGCTCAGTGAACTGAGCGGCCTGATCGATCAAGACGAGCTGGATGTACTGATCTAGCCAGCCCGTCACTCCCATCTTTTCCTCTCATCCCCGCGAAGGCGGGGAACCAGCGAATCTCGCCAAACGCCAACTGGATCCCCGCCTTCGCGCACTGCTGTCCGGAATAAATTTGGGGGAGAGTTCTGGAGGGATTGCAGCCACTGAGTTTGAAGGGTAGAACCCGTTGATGCGACTCAACAACTCAGTGACTACAACGTGTACACAAATATCCGATTTGCCGATCTTTTGAAAGGCTTGCCACGCCCTGTTTTCGACAAGCAGGTGCGCGAACTCGATGCAGACAAGCACTGCAAAGGCTTTAAATCCTGGGACCAACTGATCGCTCTGATCTATGCCCAGATTGCTTGCG